>NZ_JAUIYO010000018.1:0-49713 GCF_044891285.1 Bacillus lumedeiriae | reverse complement strand
GGCGATAGCGAAGAGGTCACACCCGTTCCCATACCGAACACGGAAGTTAAGCTCTTCAGCGCCGATGGTAGTTGGGGGCTTCCCCCTGTGAGAGTAGGACGCTGCCAGGCAAACGAAAAGAACAGCAGAAGCTGTTCTTTTTTTATACTTAAATCATTTACTCTTCTAAAACTAGTAAATAGATTTGTAAAAGTTTATCTTTGCAATCACTAGATTCGTATATTTTCAATAAATAAGGGCATACTACCTTCTAGGAGGTGGGGAAATGAAAAAGTTATATAATAAAAAGACTTGTATCATCTGTGATAAGGAAAAGGTAGAAGGAATGCATGTGTATACGGCTTTTATTTGCTGGGAATGTGAAAGAGACATTGTTCAGACAGAGCCTGAGGAAGAAGAATACGCAGATCTTGTAAAGAAGTTAAGCAAAATAAGAAAGTCATCTGTTTTGTCGTGATTCAGAGAGTATAATGTGTTAGGCTAAGAGAAAAGTATAAAAGGCAGGATTTCAAGTGAATCACACAAGCATTCCAATTATTGAAGCATTACAAGAACATATAAAGCAGCAGCCGTTGTCCTTTCACGTACCAGGTCATAAAAATGGCTATACGGGAATACAAGAGCTGCTTGCTGACTTTCAAACTATTTTGCGTTACGATGTAACCGAAATTTCAGGATTGGATGATTTTCATTCGCCGGAAGGCTGCATTTTAGAAGCACAACAATTATTAACACATTTATATAATACGAGGAAGAGTTACTTTTTAGTAAATGGAAGTACAGTCGGTAACTTGGCAATGGTGCTGGCTCTTTGTGAAGAAGGCGAGACTGTCCTCGTTCAGCGTAATTCTCATAAGTCCATTATTCATGCATTAAAACTAGCAAAGTTAAGACCTATCTTTTTAGATACAGAATATAATGCCCACATACAGACAGCTGGTGGAGTCAGCTTTGAGACAGTAAAAGAGGCATATCACCGCTATCCTTTTGCCAAAGCTATTATTTTAACTTATCCAAATTACTATGGGATAGCGGAGCCTCTTGGGGAAATTATTAGGCTGGCAAAGCAGAAAGGCTCTTTTGTGCTAGTTGATGAAGCACACGGTCCTCACTTTATATTACAAGATCCGTTTCCGCTAAGTTCTTTAAAAATGGGAGCGGATATTGTTGTTCATTCAGCTCATAAAATGCTGCCGGCAATGACGATGGGATCTTATCTTCACGTGGGATCACAAGATGTGCCGCTTACGAAGTTAGAATTTTATTTACAAGCTCTTCAGTCTAGCAGCCCATCGTATCCCATTATGGCTTCATTGGATATGGCCCGCGCTTATTTGGCTGGCATAACGGAAGAGGATCAGGCTTTTACGCTGCAAATGAGAGAAAAACTGGCTGAGCAGCTGTATCAAAAAGAGATCGAAACTGTTTTTTCAGATGATCCATTAAAAATGCTGCTTAGAAAGCCCGGCTATAGCGGCTATGAATTGCAGAAAAGGTTAGAAGAAGCACACATTTATACGGAAATGGCTGACCCGGTTCAAGTGTTATGTACACTTCCTTTATTTAAAAAAGGGGACGATGGGTTTCTTCTTAGAGTGAAAGAAAAGATTGAACAGCTTACAATAGAAGAAAGAAAATGCCGTTTTTTAGTAGATGCACCGCTCGTACATAAGCAAAAAGTGTCTCCCCTTGCTTTGTCTTATAAGGAGCAGGAGAAGCGTTTAAGAGAATGGGTGTGTATAGAGGAAGCTGCCGGCAGAATTGCTGCGGAAACGATTATCCCGTATCCACCGGGGATCGCCCTCATTATGAATGGAGAAAGAGTATCTGAAGAACAGGCAGTGATCGTGAAGAAGCTGATTGTCCAAGGTGTTCATATCCAAGGGGGGCAGCGGTTAGATGAAAATAAGGTGGCTGTTTTTTGTGAGGAGAATATAAATGAATGATTGTGTGGAGGAATATATGAAGCGGGGATTGTTTATTACGATCGAGGGCCCGGAAGGAGCAGGTAAAACGAGTGTCATTCAAATGCTGAAGCAAGGGCTGGCCGAAATAGGACAAACGGTAACAGCTACCCGTGAGCCAGGGGGCATTTCTATATCTGAACAAATCCGGGAAGTGATTTTAAATAAAGATCACACGTCAATGGATGGAAGGACAGAAGCTTTATTGTATGCTGCAGCAAGGAGGCAGCATCTCGTGGAAAAAATTATGCCGGCACTTCAAGAAGGCCATATTGTGCTATGTGACCGTTTTATCGATAGTTCTTTAGCTTATCAGGGCTATGCGCGGGGATTAGGCATGAAGGAAGTATACGAAATTAATCAGTTTGCTATTGGAGAGCTTATGCCCGATTTAACATTGCTATTTGATGTGCGCCCAGAAGTAGGACTTAACCGAATTAAAGCCCATGGGGAAAGGGAAGTGAACCGGCTTGATTTAGAAGCATTGTCATTTCATGAGAAAGTGAGAGAAGGCTATTTACAGCTTGCTGAACAATTTTCTGAACGCATTTCAGTTATAAACGCTGAAGCTGAAGTTGAGACGGTTTATCGAGAAAGCTTAAATCGGATCATGGCTAAAATGAACGAGTGATCGCTTAGTAAATAACTTTAGGAGAATTCCTGAGAAAGGGGTTCTTTTTTATTAATATTGTTTGTACAATTCAAAAAACATTCTTTTTCTTGGTATAATAGGAGAAAAAGGATGTAAAGAGGAGGAACAGGAATGAAATTAATTTTAGCAGTGGTACAAGATCAAGACAGCCAGCGTTTATCACAAGCTTTGATAGAAAATAATTTCCGGGCAACGAAGCTAGCTACAACAGGTGGCTTTTTAAAAGCAGGAAATACAACATTTATTATTGGTACGGATGACATCCGGCTTGATCGGGCACTTGCTATTATTAAAGATAATTGCCAATCAAGGGATCAGATGGTCGCCCCTGTTTCGCCAATGGGAGGCAATGCTGATTCATACGTTCCTTATCCTGTAGAAGTACCAGTAGGCGGGGCGACTGTATTTGTCTTACCAGTAGAGCAATTCCAGCAATTTTAATAGGGGACATGCATGATGAAAATCAACAAGGACATGAACTTTCACATAGATAAGCTGCAGACAGATCAAAAGTCGGGACAGGCGGGGCAATCGAAGTTTGCAAGCCTCGTTGAGCAGCAAGGTCATCAAATGAAGACGGAACAACTGACAAAGCTGCTTGTTGATATCGAAGGTGCGGGAGAAAGGCTGGCTCGTTCACGGACCTTTCAAGACATGGCCAAATATAAGATACTCGTCCGCCGTTTCATCAAAGAAGCGGTAGACTACGGAATGAATCTAAAGGATTCTCATACATGGAATCAATTTGGAGAAGGCCGCAAGTTGAAAATTGTAGAAACGATTGATGAGAGATTAATTGCATTGACAGAAGACGTAATGAATAAAGAAAAATCATCCGTCGATTTACTAGGCCAAATCGGAGAAATTAAAGGACTAATTATAAATTTATACACATAGGCGGGGATGACAATGTCCGATACACGGGAAGATTTAAAGAACTTACAGCCTATTGTGCTCAAAATGATAATGAACAGTTTGGTGAAAGAACGGGTAGCGCATGCCTATTTATTTGATGGTGATCCAGGCACAGGGAAAAAGAAAACAGCTTTTTATTTTGCTAAAAGTCTGCTTTGCGAAAAAGAAGGAGAGATTCCCTGTAATGATTGCCGCAATTGCCGGCGTATCGACAGCGGCAATCATCCGGATGTTCACGTAATTGAACCAGACGGTCTATCGATAAAAAAACAGCAGATCGTATTCTTGCAGCAAGAGTTTAGTAAAACAGCTGTTGAAGCAAAGCGGAAAATTTATATTATCAATCATGCAGATAAAATGACAGCCAGTGCAGCGAACAGTCTGTTAAAGTTTTTAGAAGAGCCAGCATCTGATACGGTCGCTTTTCTGTTGACTGAGCAGTCACAGAGAATGCTGCCAACAATTATCTCCCGCTGTCAGCTTCTTTCTTTTCAACCGCTGCCGCCAGCATCTTTAAAGGAGCAATTAACAGAAGAAGGAATCTCCCTGCCAATCGCTGCCCTTGTTTCAAGACTGACCAATAACATTGATGAAGCACTTCGTTTGAGCCAGGAAGAGTGGTTTGCACAGTCACGCAAAATAGTGTTAAAATTATACGAAGTCCTGCTCAAAAAACCATTAGAAGCCATGGTAAAATTACAAGAGGACTTTAACGGGCATTTCAAAGATAAACAACAGGTAAGTCTTGCGCTTGATCTTTTGCTGCTGCTTTTTAAAGATCTTTTATCTGTTCAGACGGGAGAAGAGCAAAGGCTTGCTTATCCTGATCAGCTTGCTTTGCTCAAGAAAACAGCTCTGCAATCTTCCATTGCAAAGACGACAGAGCAGCTAACAGCTATTTTAGAGGCAAAGCGGAAACTTGATGCCAATATGAATCCACAGCTGCTGATGGAACAGCTTGTGTTAAAACTGCAGGGGGGAACATCCTTTGTATGATGTAGTAGGAGTACGCTTTAAAAAAGCGGGTAAAATATATTATTTTGATCCAATGGATCTAGGAATTGAAAAGAATGACCACGTCATTGTAGAAACGGCTAGGGGTGTGGAACACGGTGAAGTAGTAGTCGGACCAAAAAAGGTGGAAGACGACGATATCGTTCTCCCATTGAAAAAGGTCATTCGTAAAGCGGATCAAAAAGACTGCTTAATTGTAGAGGAAAACAAGACGGCAGCAGCGGAAGCGTTTGAAATATGCTGTGCAAAAGTTGCCGAGCATAAATTGGATATGAAACTTGTTGATGTTGAATATACATTTGACCGCAACAAAGTGATCTTTTATTTTACAGCAGATGGAAGAGTAGATTTCCGTGAACTTGTGAAGGACTTGGCAGCCATTTTTCGAACGAGAATTGAGCTGCGGCAAATCGGTGTCCGTGATGAAGCAAAAATGCTTGGCGGGATCGGCCCATGCGGCAGAATGCTTTGTTGTTCAACGTTCTTAGGAGACTTCGAGCCAGTTTCAATAAAAATGGCGAAGGATCAAAACCTCTCATTAAATCCCACTAAAATTTCAGGTTTATGCGGCCGGTTAATGTGCTGTTTAAAATATGAAAATGATGAATACGAGGCAGCCAAAGAACTTCTTCCTGACATTGGTGCAAAAGTAAATACCCCTCATGGTGCTGGAAAAGTGGTAGGTTTGAATATCTTAGAACGGATACTTCAAGTAGAGGTATTCGAGCATGAGCGGATCCTTGAATTCACTATTGATGAAATTGGTTCAGAAGGTACAATGCCAGCACAAGCCACGGAGTAATGGGGTGGAATGGGTGGATAAAAAAGAATTTTTTGATTCGGTCAGTGATATGGAATTGCAAATTGGCCAGCTATATAAACAGCTTGGAGAGTTGAAAAAAAGCTTGATAGAAATGTTAGAAGAAAATCATTCATTAAGAATAGAAAATGAACATTTACGACGCCGGCTTGAGGAACTTGAACTTTCCCGAAGCCAGGATCGACAAGGAATAGCTGAAGGAATAAATAGTACAGACTCTTCAAAGCTGATGGATATAGGAGAAGGCTATGATAACTTAGCAAGACTGTATCAGGAAGGTTTTCATATTTGCAATGTTCATTTTGGAAGTCCGCGCAAAGACGAAGATTGCCTGTTTTGTTTATCATTTTTAAATAAAAAATAATAGAACGTTTTGAAGAGGCTGTCCATGAAGGCCAGTGCCGGAACTGCTCATTATCCAAGAAGGTCTTGAAAACCTTCTTGAATGGGGCAGCACCAGGCCTGCCTGGACAGCCTTTCTCTTTTTAGGATTGGCTATGTTAATGACTCGTGTTGATTGAAGCGAAAGGCACGTGGCTCTCGGACCGCTCGCAGTGGAAATCAACAGACAAGTTCAACAAAGCCTTTGAATTAGAAAGTACACATGAGAGGAAATGAAGTATGGTTTTGTTACGAGATGATGAAAGGCTTGATTATTTACTGGCGGAAGAACTAAGAATCATTCAGAGTCCATCTGTCTTTGCTTTTTCCCTGGATGCTGTGCTTCTCGCGAGATTTGCTTATCTTCCACTTAAGAGAGGGTCCGTTGTTGATTTATGTTCAGGAAATGGGGTTGTTCCGCTTTTAATGAGTACGAAAACAAATGTGCCGATCATTGGAGTGGAAATTCAGGAGAGGCTGCATGATATGGCTGTCCGCAGCATTGAATACAATGGACTCAAAGAAAGAATCACGATGATACACGGAGATTTGAAAGACGCTCCAGAACAATTAGGACGTGAAAAGCATAGTGTTGTAACTTGTAATCCTCCTTATTTCATCACGCCTTCTACGAAAGAAGTAAACATGAACGAACACTTAGCGATCGCCCGGCATGAAATTTGCTGTACACTCGAAGATTGTATCCGCTCGAGCAGCCAGTTGTTGAAGCAAGGCGGCAAAGCAGCATTCGTTCATCGGCCGGGCAGATTGTTAGATTTAGTTACGTTGATGAGAAGATATCGTTTGGAACCGAAACGTCTTCGGTTCGTTTACCCGAAAAAAGGAAAAGAAGCGAATACGGTACTGATAGAAGGGATGAAAGATGGAGCTCCCGACTTAAAAATATTGCCACCCTTATTCGTATATGATGAGCATGGGGAATATACAGAAGAAGTAAGAGAGATGTTATATGGAGAAAAGCACTAATCATTTCTTTTATGTGTTGGAGTGTAAAGATCATTCGCTGTACGGTGGCTACACGACAGATCTTGAGAAAAGAGTGAAGGCGCATAACTCTGGTAAAGGCGCAAAATATACACGCGGCAGAGGACCTGTAAGCTTAATTCATTGGGAAACGTTTAGCACAGTAACAGAAGCGATGAGGGCAGAATACGCGTTTAAACGGCTGACACGGAAGCAAAAAATCGATTATTTACAAAAGGAGGGCCGCTATTATGATAAGGAAACAAAAAAGTTTTGCTGATGAAGAGGCGGGAGCACTTTATTTAGTACCCACACCGATCGGCAACCTGGAAGATATGACTTTTCGCGCCATACGTGCGATGAAGGAAGCAGATGTAATCGCTGCTGAAGATACGCGAAATACAAAGAAGCTATGTAACTACTTTGAGATTGCCACTCCAGTGACCAGTTATCACGAACACAACAAAGAAACGAGCGGCAGGCAGCTGATTGAGCGGATGAAAAAAGGGGAAAAGGTAGCACTTGTCAGCGATGCTGGAATGCCATCGATTTCTGACCCCGGTTATGAACTGACGAAAGCAGCGATAGAAGAAGAATTGACTGTTATTCCGCTGCCTGGAGCTAATGCAGCGTTGACGGCATTGATTGCTTCGGGTCTTGCTCCCCAGCCTTTTTATTTTTACGGTTTTTTAAGCAGAAATAAAAAAGAGAAAAAAGAGCAGCTAAGCCATTTAAATAAAGTGCGTGATACGTTTATTCTTTATGAATCACCACACCGGTTGAAAGATACACTTGCCTTGATGAAGGAAGCATTAGGGGCTGAGCGGAGGATCGTATTGTGCCGTGAGCTTACGAAAAAGTTTGAAGAGTTTTTACGAGGGACAGTAGACGAAGCACTCTCCTGGGCAAAAGAGGAAGATATTTTGGGAGAATTTTGTTTGATCATTGAGGGGAATGAAACAGTCGAAGAAGTAGAAACGGAAGAATGGTGGTCTTCCTATTCTGTGGAGGAACATGTTGATTATTACATTGAAGAAAAAAACTTTTCTTCAAAGGAAGCGATTAAACAGACCGCTGTTGACCGCAAAATAGGGAAGAGAGAGGTTTATCAAGCTTATCATATAGAGTAAAAAAACGAGCCTAAATGGGCTCGTTTTTACTTTATATGATTACTTTGTAGAAGCAAATGAATCGGAAATTTCTTTCATTAGTTGTTCTGCACCTTCGCGGCTAAGAATTAATTTTCCGCCTGCGAGTTTGATATTGTCGTCAGATACTTCACCCGTAATATGACAAGTCATGCTTGGTTTGTATTTCTTAAGAATGATTTTGTCGTCGTCTACATAAATCTCTAGTGCGTCTTTTTCAGCAATTCCCAGTGTACGGCGAAGTTCGATCGGAATAACTACACGCCCTAGCTCGTCAACTTTACGAACAATACCTGTTGATTTCATTTTTATTTCCCCTTCCAAACCTGTTTATTAAAAAGTTTTAACGTTTAATCGTCATTTTTCGACATTTTTTTCACTTGTGGTTTTATCATACCAGCTATTGCCATAGTCGTCAACAAGAAAATGTAATTTTGCCAGGGAATGTAAGGTAGTGAAAACGTTGATAAATCAAGCTTTAAAGGGATATATGAATAATTTGGAAACGAAAAAATGAAAAAAATGTCGAATGAGATGAACAGTGTACGAGATCGTTGAAAAACAAGGCAGATAAGGAGTTTAATGTTTACAATTACAGCGGAATAAGAGAAAATAAAAGAAGCGGCTTTTTAGCTGCAGCTATGTATATTTCTTTAGTATAATAGTAATAATGTCAATAAAATTCAGTAATTGAGTGCCCACTAGGGGTATTAGTGTAAAAGGAAGCTCTCAACCGTCGGGTGAGGGCTTTTCTACATAAGAATCAGCGTCTTCGAGGAGGGGTATAAATTGAACGATCAAAAGAAAACATTTTATTTAACAACACCTATTTATTATCCAAGTGGAAATCTTCATATTGGACATGCTTATACGACGGTGGCGGGCGATGCAATGGCGCGTTATAAAAGGCTTCGCGGATTCGACGTGATGTATTTAACGGGAACGGATGAACACGGACAGAAGATTCAACGAAAGGCGGAAGAAACAGGCGTAACTCCGCAGGAATATGTCGATAATATTGTTTCTGGCATTCGAGAATTATGGGATAAGCTTGATATTTCGTATGACGACTTTATCCGGACAACAGAAACCCGCCACAAAGACATTGTGGAAAAAATCTTCAAACAGTTATTAGACCAAGGTGACATTTACCTTGATGAGTATGAAGGATGGTACTGTACACCGTGTGAATCTTTCTTTACAGAACGCCAATTAGAAAACGGCAACTGCCCAGATTGCGGCCGTCCTGTTGAGAAAGTAAAAGAACAATCGTATTTCTTTAGAATGAGTAAATATGCGGATCGTTTGCTTGCGTTTTATGAAGAAAATCCAGAGTTCATTCAGCCGGAATCCCGCAAAAATGAAATGATTAATAACTTTATTAAACCAGGGTTGGAAGATTTAGCAGTATCACGGACAACCTTTGACTGGGGAATAAAAGTGCCGGGTGATCCGAAGCACGTTATTTACGTGTGGATCGATGCTCTTTCCAATTATATTACGGCACTCGGTTATGGAACAGACCATGATGAAAAATATCAAAAGTATTGGCCGGCCAATGTTCACCTTGTCGGTAAAGAAATTGTACGCTTTCACACGATTTATTGGCCGATTATGTTGATGGCGCTAGACTTGCCGCTTCCTAAAAAAGTGTTTGCTCATGGCTGGCTGCTTATGAAAGATGGAAAGATGTCAAAATCAAAAGGAAACGTGGTAGATCCTGTTACGTTAATTGACCGATACGGATTGGATGCTCTCCGATACTATTTACTTCGTGAAGTGCCATTCGGTTCAGATGGTGTATTCACGCCTGAAGGATTTGTTGAGCGTATCAATTATGATTTAGCCAATGACCTAGGTAATTTGCTTAATCGAACAGTTGCAATGATCAATAAGTATTTTGATGGAGTGATCCCGCCTTACAATGGATCAACAGGTGAATTTGAAGAACAGCTTCTCCAAATGAATATGGAAGTTGTCAATCAATATGAAGAGGCGATGGAAAAAATGGAGTTTTCCGTTGCGCTTTCTGCTGTCTGGCAGCTAGTGAGCCGTACGAATAAATATATTGACGAAACACAGCCGTGGGTTCTAGCTAAAGCGGAAGAGAAAGAAAAACTCGGCAACGTTATGGTTCATCTTGCAGAATCGTTAAGAAGAACAGCTGTCTTTTTACAGCCATTTTTAACACAAACACCGAAGAAGATTTTCGAACAGTTAAATGTTCAAGAAGATCACTTAAAGTCATGGGACAGCTTGGCACAATTTGGTGTGATAAAAGAAGGCACAACGGTTGTTAAAAAAGGAGAGCCTATTTTCCCCCGCCTAGAGATGGAAGAGGAGATTGCTTATATTAAAGAGAAAATGCAAGGAGCTCCAGTAAAAGAAGAAAAGAAAGAAGAACCGGCGGTCGAACTTGCAGAAGAAATAACAATTGATGATTTTATGAATATCGATTTACGCTCAGCTACTGTCATTGCAGCAGAGCCAGTGAAAAAAGCAAATAAATTACTAAAGCTTCAACTTGATCTAGGTTTTGAAAAGCGGCAAGTTGTTTCAGGCATTGCTGAATATTATAAGCCGGAAGAGCTAATTGGACGCAAAGTAGTTGTCGTGGCTAATTTAAAGCCTGTTAAATTGCGCGGTGAGCTGTCACAAGGTATGATCCTTGCAGGCAAGAGTGATGGCGTATTATCATTAGCAAGCGTAGATGAGAGCCTGCCGAATGGTTCACGGATTAAATAAAATGAATGGATTGAAAAACATAGAATGTTTCACGTGGAACAATTATTCGACGGGAACGTCTATGTTTTTCTTTTGGAAGGGATGAAAAGATTGTTATTTGATACGCATGTTCATTTAAATGCTGAACAATATAATGAAGATATAGAAGAAGTCATCAAACGGGCGAGAGAAGCCGGTGTAGACCATATGATTGTTGTCGGGTTTGACCGTCCTACGATTGAAAAAGCAATGGAACTCGTTGAAACGTATGACTTTTTATATGCTAGTGTCGGCTGGCATCCTGTAGATGCGATCGATATGACAGAGGAAGATCTTATTTGGCTGAAAGAATTGGCAGAACATCCAAAAGTTGTTGCATTAGGTGAAATGGGGCTCGATTATCATTGGGATAAATCACCAAAAGACATTCAAAAGGCCGTGTTTCGTAAGCAAATCCAGCTGGCTAAAAAAGTAAAACTTCCGATCATTATTCATAACCGGGAAGCCACTCAGGACATTGTTGAGATTTTAAAAGAAGAGGGAGCAGAAGAAGTAGGAGGGATTATGCATTGCTTCAGCGGCAGCGTTGAAACGGCGCGTGAATGCGTGGATATGAACTTTTATATTTCACTGGGCGGCCCGGTTACATTTAAAAACGCGAAAAAGCCAAAAGAAGTGGCAGAGGATATTCCGCTCGAGAAGCTGCTTATTGAAACGGACTGCCCTTATTTAGCGCCCCACCCGTATCGCGGCAAGCGCAATGAACCTGCTTATGTGAAGTTAGTTGCCCAACAAATTGCGGAACTAAAGGGTCTTTCTTACGAAGAAGTTGCCCAGGCTACAACTGAGAATGCCCGAAAGCTTTTTAAAATCGAGTGGTGAGTGATATTATGAAAATTAAAGAAATTATTGTTGTGGAAGGAAAAGATGATACAACAGCGATTAAAAGAGCAGTAGATGCCGATACCATCGAAACGAACGGTTCAGCCGTTTCGCCGGCCGCCATCGAGAGAATTAAACTAGCACAGGAAACAAGGGGAGTCATCATATTTACTGATCCGGATTATCCGGGTGAACGGATTAGGCATATAGTTTCTGAGCATGTGCCAAACTGCAAACACGCTTTTTTGCCAAAGCACGAAGCCATTGAAAAAAAGGGGCGGGGGGTCGGTGTGGAACATGCGTCTGTTGAAGCGATTCGTAAAGCACTGAAGGATGCCCAGCTTGTGGAAAGGGAAGCGGTTGAGCAGATTACAAAAGAAGATCTCGTTGACGCTGGACTAATTGGGGGAGAGAAAGCAAAAGAAAGAAGAGAAAAACTTGGTGAAAAGCTGAGAATCGGCTATACGAACGGCAAGCAGCTGCATAAGCGGCTGCTCATGTTCCAAATTACGCAAGAACAATTTGCCCGCGCTTTGAAAGAAGTGCTGCAGGAGGAAATAAAATGAAGGATATTGCTACTCCTACGCGAACGAAAGAAATATTAGAGAAGTATGGGTTTTCTTTCAAAAAAAGCTTAGGACAGAACTTTTTAATTGACCCGAATATTTTACGCAGAATTACAGAAACAGCTGAATTGACAAAAGAAACAGGGGCCATTGAAATTGGTCCTGGCATCGGGGCACTGACGGAACATTTAGCACGGACGGCCGGCAAAGTAGTCGCTTTTGAAATTGACCAGCGGCTTCTGCCAATTTTGGCTGATACGCTTTCTCCGTATGATAATGTAAACATTATTCATGAGGATATATTAAAAGCAGACGTGGCTCAAATCGCAGAACAGGAATTTTCGGGATGTGATCATTTAATGGTCGTTGCTAACTTGCCCTATTATGTGACTACGCCGATCATTATGAAACTGCTTGAAGAAAATGTACCTTTTAAGGGAATTGTTGTTATGCTTCAGAAAGAAGTAGCTGACCGTATTTCCGCAAAGCCAGGCACGAAAGAATATGGTTCATTGTCTATTGCTATTCAATACTACATGGAAGCCGAAACGGCTTTTATCGTGCCGAAAACAGTTTTTATGCCGCAGCCAAATGTGGATTCTGCGGTCATTAAATTATTGAGAAGAGACCAGCCGGCTGTGAAAGTCGATAATGAAGCTTTCTTTTTTACGGTTACTCGTTCTTCATTTGCTCAGCGCCGAAAAACCATTTTAAATAACCTAATGAGCCAGCTTCCGGAAGGCAAAGCAAAGAAAGAGCTTGTGATTGAGGCACTCGGCAAAGCGGGAGTAGATCCTTCTAGAAGAGGAGAATCCCTTTCGCTCGAGGAATTTGCCCGGCTCTCTAATACGCTTTACCCTATTTTTCAATAAACGTATCCGCCTGAAATGATTAGGGCGGATATTTTTTATTAATTTTAAGGATTATATTTACAGCTAATTCGTATTCCCCAATATCCTCACTTTGCATAAGATGATTAGAAGAGTAAAAAGCAACGGGGATGATCACATGGTGATTCGTATCAATTCTATCGTTAGCCGTCCGTCTTATGGAAATGATATATTGTTCCGGGTAATAGAGATTAAAGAGACGAAGGAGGGGAAAATCGCCATTTTGTCCGGGGAGGATTACCGGCTGATTGCAGATGCCCCGTTTTCCGATTTATTAGAAGTTGAACCTGATGAACAGAAGCGAATGACTCATGCAACAAAAATGCGTGAAGAGCAATCGTTCCACTTATTTCGGCAGGAACTTGAATTGATTAAAGAAAGACAAGAATATCGGGCGACAGAATGTTATCGGAACGAAAATGATGTATTTCAAATACCAGGCAGAGTGCTTCATATGGACGGTGATCCTAATTATTTAAAAAAGTGTTTGGCGGCATATGAGAAAATCGGGCTTCCCGTTTATGGCGTGCATTGCCTAGAGGAGGAGATGCCGAAGAAAATATCAGGACTTATTGACGAATATCGTCCTGACATATTAGTGATTACCGGGCATGACTCTTATTCTAAAACAAAAGGCAGTAAATCGGACATAAATGCGTATCGGCATTCTAAACACTTTGTTCAAACAGTTCGGCTGGCGAGAAAAAAGTTTCCTCATCTCGACCAGCTTGTCATTTTTGCAGGGGCATGTCAGTCGCACTTTGAATCGTTGATTCGAGCTGGAGCCAATTTTGCGAGTTCTCCCTTTCGTGTGAACATTCATGCGTTGGATCCGGTATATATTTCAGCCAAAATCGGATTTACGCCATTTAATGAGCTTGTGGATGTAAGAGAAGTGCTTAGAAATACGCTGACTGGAAATAAAGGGCTTGGAGGAATTGAAACAAAAGGAGTGCTTCGGCTGGGCATGCCCTTTCAGCAGTCTGAAGAGGAATAAAGAATGCAGGGAATATTTTGTCATGGTTATTAAAATATTGGGCACGCTAAACGTATGATGAAAAAAGCAGGTTTTTGTAAAATAAAAAACATTGACAAAAGGGGGCTCTCGTTGATAAAATATTTTATTTGTTTGACTTGCTATTTAAATCATGTTATTATAGAAATAGTGAGGTGGAAGCGGATGCCAAAAACATTAGCCGACATTAAAAGATCCCTTGATTCAAATTTAGGAAAGAGACTTTTGTTGAAAGCAAACGGGGGACGCCGAAAAACAATTGAGCGTTACGGGGTTCTTGCTGAAACATATCAAGCAGTCTTTGTAGTGGAACTGGATCAAGACGAGAACGCGTTCGAAAGAGTGTCATACAGCTATGCCGACGTGTTAACGGAAACAGTAGAATTAACATTTGAAGATACGACAGGAAGCGCAGTTTAATTTCAGGGTTGTCCTCAAAAAGCGCTCGGCTCCTTCAACATAAGGAGGGAGCTGAGCCCTTTTCGGACAATCACTTTTTTATTATTCCCGACAGAAGATCCTCACCTCAAGGAATATGAAGGTTGTAGCCTATGAGTAGATGGGAGATGAATGTCGGTAGGCGTGAGTTTAAATTTTACGATAAAATATCTCGGAACGATTCTACCGTGGTGGTAGTTGTGTAAATAGAGCTCGTTTGCTGGCTATCGTTCGCCCATAGCTTTCATGAGTCGCAAAGGATAACCAATAAATCTGACACGAAAACCAAGTGTCAGATTGTAAGATCATACAAGAGGGCACAAGCTTTCGACAACAAGACAGCTGTCTGAAGTAAATGTCTATTCTTTAAAGATTAAAAAAACAGGTCTTCTAGAAAGGTAAGTTTTTATCTTTCCAGAAGGCCTGTTTTTTGCTTGTCGCCGATCAGTGGGCGCCTTCCGCTTTTCTAGGGTTTCCTTGATTTTCCGCTAATCGTTTTGTTAGGGATGGTTAAGCTAGGAGTAGCGGCAAAAGGAGGCCAACAAATGGGCAGAAGAAGAGGAATTATGTCTGACCAATTGAAAGAAGAGCTTGCAAAAGAGTTAGGATTTTATGACACTGTTCAACGGGAAGGCTGGGGCGGAATTACAGCCCGAGATGCCGGCAACATGGTGAAACGAGCGATTGAACTTGCAGAAAGCCAGCTCGCAAACAAGCAATGACGCTTTATTTGACTTCTAATGACAAGCCGCCAAAGAACCGGAATTTTTTCCGGTTCTTTTTTTCTCACAGAAAATCGCAGGATAAAACGTTATATTTTCCAACACTTAATGGACTTTATGATAAAATAAGCTAAACTGTAATGTGCGCAAAGTAGGTGGTCTATTGTGAAAATAATGGTGAAGGCACCAGCAAAAATTAATTTAACGCTCGATGTGCTGCACAAACGAACTGATGGATATCATGAAGTGGAAATGATTATGACAACAGTAGATTTGGCAGATCGTATTGAACTTGAGCCGCTTCCGAAAGATGAAATTAAAATTATCTCCCATAACCGTTTTGTTCCTGATGACAGCCGTAATTTAGCTTACCAGGCGGCAAGACTGCTGAAGGAGAAATACAGCATCCGTTCAGGAGTAGCGATCAGCATAGAGAAGATTATTCCTGTAGCTGCTGGTTTAGCGGGGGGAAGCAGTGATGCTGCTGCTACGTTAAAAGGGTTAAACCAATTGTGGGATCTAGGGCTAAGTTTAGATGAATTAGCAGAAATCGGTTCTAAGATTGGATCAGATGTTTCCTTTTGTGTATATGGCGGCACAGCTTTGGCGAGAGGAAGAGGAGAAAAGGTAAAACGCCTTCCTGCTCCGCCTAATTGTTGGGTCGTTCTTGCTAAGCCAACGATCGGGGTATCCACAGCAGAAGTATATAAAAATTTAAAGATCGATGGAATTCGGCACCCCAATACAGAGGCGATGATACATGCCATTGAAACGAAGGATTATGATAAAATGTGCAGCCACCTTGGAAATGTACTGGAGTCTGTTACATTGAGAACTTATCCAGAGGTGGCGCAAATTAAAGAACAGATGGAACGTTTCGGTGCGGATGCCGTGTTGATGAGTGGAAGTGGCCCGACTGTTTTTGGGTTAATGCAGCATGATTCTAGGATGAACCGAGTTTATAATGGATTAAGAGGATTCTGTGATCAAGTATATGCCGTACGGTTGTTAGGAGAAGGAAATCCTATTGATTGAATCCGTATATTGGGATATATTTAAAAGTAAATATTCGGATAAACTCCTAAGGAGAGGAGGGAAATATATGAAGTTTCGTCGAAGTGAACGGTTAATTGATATGACCCATTATTTGTTAGAACATCCGCAGCAACTCGTTTCACTTACCTTTTTTGCTGAGCGGTACGGATCCGCAAAGTCATCTATTAGTGAAGACTTGGCTATCGTAAAGGAAACATTTGAACAGCGTGGCATCGGTTCACTTCAAACGATACCGGGAGCAGCTGGGGGGGTCAAATACTTTCCAAAAGTCAGTGAGATGGAAGCGCGGAAGTTTATTGCTGATTTATGTGAACAAATCGAAAATCCAGAGAGACTGCTTCCGGGCGGATATTTGTATATGATGGATTTGCTGGGTCATCCGCAAGTCGTTCATCAAGTCGGCAAGCTTCTTGCTTCGGCTTATGCAGGCATGGAAATTGATGCAATTATGACAGTGGCAACGAAAGGGATCCCTATTGCTCATGCCATTGCTTCGCATTTAAATGTTCCAGTTGTTGTCGTTCGCAGAGATAATAAAGTAACGGAAGGACCAACTGTCAGCATTAATTATGTATCTGGATCTACGAAGCGGATACAGACAATGGTATTAGCGAAGCGCAGCCTGAAAGAAGGCTCTAAAGTTTTGCTCGTTGATGATTTTATGAAAGTGGGCGGAACCATTAATGGGATGATCAGCCTATTAGCTGAATTCAATGCATCTGTGGCAGGCATTGCTGTATTAGTGGAAGCAGAACATGACGAAGAAAGACTTGTGGAAAATTACATATCTCTTGTTAAGCTGCAGGATGTAAACATTCGTACATCAGCTATTACAGCAGTAGAAGGAAATTATTTTTCACAAAGTATCCAATTTTCATAAGGGGAGATTAAAATGAGAACAGTGTCAACGAATCAAGCACCAGCTGCAATCGGTCCATACTCACAAGGGATCATCGTCAATAACGTATTTTACAGCTCAGGTCAAATTCCGCTTACGCCGGAAGGAGAATTAATAAACGGGGACGTAAAAGAGCAGACTCATCAAGTATTTAAAAATCTTCAGGCTGTGTTAGCAGAGGCAGGAGCTGCACTAGACACCGTTGTAAAAGCAACTGTATTTATTGCTGACATGGAGGAATTTGGGGAAATCAATGAAGTATACAGCGAGTACTTCGGTGACCATAAGCCAGCGCGTTCTTGTGTAGAAGTATCAAGACTGCCTAAAGATGTAAAGATAGAAATGGAAGTTATTGCACTTGTGAAATAATTAAACTTTAAAAAGTGTTTATTTGTTTCTTTCTTAAAGGATCAACGTTTTAATAGATCTTAACGTATGTAAAACAAAATTTATTCATAAGCTGACGGAGCTGTCTCATGAGGGTTGATTGTACCTTCAATATACTGTATATAGTGGATGTTAATCTTTAAATATACAATATGTTGTTATCGGGGGAATTTAACACTTTATTTTTGAGACAGCCCCGTCTTTTTTTTGAAAAATAAAATAATTTTTTCAAAAAAAATGAAGGAATATTTGAAATATTATTGAATAAGTAGTTTAAAGCTTTTATATAGGGGAAAAAGGGGTGAACAGAACATGGAAGTAACTGATGTGAGATTAAGACGTGTAAATACAGATGGACGTATGAGAGCGATTTCATCAATTACATTGGACAATGAATTTGTGATTCACGATATTCGTGTAATTGATGGAAATAATGGCTTGTTTGTAGCAATGCCAAGCAAGCGCACGCCAGATGGCGAGTTCCGCGACATTGCCCATCCAATTAACTCCAACACACGCGGTAAAATCCAAGATGCTGTTTTAGCTGAGTATCATCGTTTAGGGGAATTGGAAGAAGTGGAACTAGAAGAAGCAGGAGCTTCATAGGTTTAAGAGCAACAAGAGCCTACTTCAAATGTATGGCTCTTTTTCTATGTGTAAATCTCTCCTCCCAATCCTCCGATTACTCTCCCATTTTATTGACAATAATTTGTCGTTTTTTTCGCTGTCTTGAAAAGGACTCCCTTTTAAGATATATTCAATAAGGATAAAAGGTTATAGGGGGACCCTCAATGACGAATATTTATGCGGTCATTCTCGCGGCAGGCAAAGGAACACGTATGAAGTCTAAACTTTATAAAGTACTTCATCCTGTTTGCGGTAAACCAATGGTAGAACATGTAATTGATCAAATATCTGATTTACATACAACTGAAATTGTTACGATTGTCGGACACGGAGCAGAAGAAGTTAAAGGCTATCTTGGCGGCAAAAGTAAATTTGCCTTGCAAGAGGAGCAGTTGGGTACGGCTCACGCAGTCATGCAGGCAGAAGCCTTGATTGGTGAAAAGGAAGGCTGCACGCTTGTTGTTTGCGGTGATACACCGCTTATTCAGTCATCAACGATGGAAGCACTCGTAAGCTATCATCAAGAGCAGCAGGCGAAGGCAACTATTTTAACGGCCTACACAGAATCACCAGATGGCTATGGACGAATCATTCGCAATGAACAAGGAATGGTTGAAAAAATCGTAGAGCATAAAGATGCGACAGAGGAAGAGCGCCAGGTAAAGGAAATAAATACAGGCACATACTGCTTTGATAATCGTTACTTGTTTGATACACTGAAAAAAGTGTCTAACGACAATGCCCAAGGTGAATATTACTTACCGGATGTTATTGAGATCTTGAAAAAAGCCGGAGAAAAAGTGGCTGCTTATCAGACAGAAAACTTTGGTGAAACGCTTGGTGTCAATGACCGCGTGGCGTTGAGTCAGGCAGAGAAGATCATGCGTGAGCGCATTAACGAAAAGCATATGCGCAACGGTGTTACATTGATTAGTCCTGAAAATACGTTTATCGGTCCCGATGTTATCATTGGTTCCGATACGGTTATCTATCCAGGAACCGTTCTATCCGGAAATACATCTATCGGAGTGGACTGTGTGATTGGTCCGAACAGCGAGATCAGTCATTGTCAAGTAGGCGATGGTACAACGATTCGCCATTCAGTTGCTTCCGACAGTGAAATCGGTTCTCGCGTTGCCATTGGCCCATTCGCTCATATCCGTCCTGCTTCTAATATTAGTGACGAAGTGAAGATCGGCAACTTTGTAGAAGTAAAGAAAGCTGTCTTCGGTAAAGGAAGTAAAGCTTCCCATTTAAGTTACATTGGCGATGCTGAAGTAGGAAGCGGAGTCAATATAGGCTGTGGTTCAATCACGGTGAACTATGATGGGAAAAATAAATTTTTAACTAAAATTGAAGATGATGCATTCATTGGCTGCAATTCCAATCTTGTGGCTCCTGTTACGGTTGGAAAAGGTGCATACGTTGCTGCAGGCTCTACGATCACAGACGACGTGCCTGGTGAAGCTTTATCTATTGCTCGTGCCCGTCAAGTGAATAAAGAAAATTATGTGCAGAAGTTAAATCATAAAAAATAAAAGCGGAGGTCCACCCATGCATAATCAGTATTTAGACCCAAAACTAAAAATCTTTTCTCTTAATTCTAACCGCAGACTTGCTCAAGAAATTGCAGAAGCAATCGGTTTAGAATTAGGAAAATGTTCGGTCAACCGTTTCAGCGACGGAGAGGTTCAAATCAATATTGAAGAGAGTATCCGTGGCTGCGATGTGTACATTGTGCAATCCACAAGTGCACCGGTTAACGAAAACCTGATGGAAATGCTCATTATGATTGATGCTCTAAAACGTGCCTCTGCTAAAACGATTAACCTTGTTATTCCTTACTATGGATATGGACGCCAAGATCGTAAAGCCCGTGCACGTGAGCCGATCACAGCGAAGTTAGTAGCAAACCTGCTGGAAACTGCAGGAGCAACCCGTGTGATTACACTTGACTTGCATGCGCCGCAAATTCAAGGTTTCTTCGATATGCCAATTGACCATCTAATGGGTGTACCGATTTTATCTGCTTATTTTAAAGAGAAGAACTTCATCGGTGATAACGTCGTAATTGTTTCCCCGGACCATGGTGGCGTAACCCGTGCGCGCCGGATGGCTGAACGTTTAAAAGCACCGATTGCGATTATTGATAAGCGCCGCCCAAGACCAAATGTTGCTGAAGTGATGAGCATCGTTGGGAATATTGAGGGGAAAACTGCCATTTTAATTGATGATATTATTGATACGGCTGGTACGATTACGCTTGCGGCTAATGCCCTTGTGGAAAACGGAGCTAAGGAAGTTTACGCTTCTTGTACGCACCCTGTACTATCAGGCCCAGCCATTGAGCGCATCGAAAACTCTATTATTAAAGAACTTGTTGTGACAAACTCGATTGCCCTGCCAGAAGAAAAAAGAATTGGCAAGGTTGTGGAACTATCTGTCGCACCTTTACTTGGTGAAGCAATCATTCGTGTTCATGAAGAACAATCTGTCAGCACACTGTTTGATTAATAGAAAAGCGGAGAGCACCCGCTTATCGGCGAAAAGTATAAGCCAAGCGCTGCCAGAAGGCGTTCTTTGCCTTCCGAAGCGATTAATTTATGCCCTTGAGCCGATGATGCTCGGAGCTGGACAATGATCTAATTCTCCTAAAAGTTTATCATTTCTTATCTTTTTTAAAAAAAGCCTATTTTAGGCTTTTTTTATGTTTAAAGACTGAACAATACGGGAATATATGATGGAGGACACAATATTTTAAGGCAGAGATCATGATAAAGAAGGGTGAGTTTCTCAAATGAGTTCAGTACTTGAAGCAAAAAAACGTAATGAGTTTCAACGATCGGCTAAAAGCGGACTTCGTGCACAAGGGAATTTCCCAGCTGTTTTATACGGAAAGGACATGGAGGCTGCATCGATCTTTGTAAATGAAGGGGAATTTATCAAAGTCATTAAAGAAGTAGGCCGTAATGGGGTGATTTCTTTAACGGTGGATGGACAAGCTCATAATGTCATCTTACATGAATATCAGCATGACCCAATTAAAAATTACATCGTTCATGCTGATTTTTTAGCAGTAGATTTATCCTCTGAAATTACGTCAAATGTTAGAGTGGATTTAGAAGGAGAAGCTCCGGGGTCAAAAGAAGGCGGAGTTGTGCAACAGCCGTTGTTTGAGCTTTCCGTCACGGCGAAAGTCAGCGAATTCCCTGAGAATATTACAATAGACATTTCTCATTTAAATATCGGTGACAGTTTATCAATCAGTGATATTCGCACCAGACAGTCATTTACAATCAATCACGAAGACGATGAAGTGATCGTATCTGTTCTTCCTCCGCGTGTAGGCGAAGGAGCAGCTGAAGAAGACCTCACAGAAGCTTCGGCTACAGGAGCAGATGCAGAAAAGTCAGGAGAATAATCGAAGAGATCGGCTCAGTTACTTTCTTGAGCCGATCTCTTTTCTGTAGGGAACAAAGCAACTAACAGAATTAGTCGTGTAATTTCTTATTCATGTGCGTTATACTAGAGTTAACTCATGAAGAAAAAATTTGAGGTGCAAAAAATGAAGCTAATTGTTGGTCTTGGCAATCCGGGAGCGAAGTATGCAGGAACAAGACATAATATCGGTTTTGATGTGATTGAAGAATTGGCCGAACGTTTCGGCTCTCCTCTTACAGAAGCTAAGCATAAAGGAATTTACACGATTGTAAGGAAAGGAACAGAAAAAGCGATTCTTCTTAAACCGCTTACATACATGAACTTATCCGGGGAAAGTATTGGCGAAGTCATGCGTTATTATAATATTGAAACTGAAGACGTTGTCGTGATTTATGATGACCTGGATTTGCCTGTTGGCAGAATCCGTCTTCGGCAAAAAGGCAGTGCAGGCGGGCACAATGGAATTAAGTCGACGATTGCTCATCTCGGTACGGAAAACTTTAATCGTATCCGTATTGGAATTGATCGGCCGCAGGCACCGATCCGCGTGGTTGATTATGTACTAGGTAAATTTACAGAGGACGAGCAGGGAAAAGTGAAACAAGTTGTTTCAAAAAGTGCAGATGCGGTGGAAGCATGGCTCGAGAGACCATTTCTTGATGTGATGAATGAATATAATATTCAAGCATGAAGGCGGACAACGAAGAAAGCGAACGTTTGCTAACAGCCTGCACGCATGAATAAATGTTTTCTTCTTTGCCTATACTAACGTTAACATAACAGAAGTTGGCAGCAAAGGAGGAGGCACATGGCTATTCATTACGTTTGCCGTCATTGCGGAACAAACGTTGGGAGTCTCAAGCAAACGATTGTTTCTAGCCGGCAGCTCGGTATTGATGCATTGACAGAGCGCGAAAGAACAGAAATGGTTCATTATGATTCTGAAGGGAATATAACGATCATGACCATATGTGAAGATTGTGAAGAATCTCTTCAAAGAAATCCTGAATTTCATCAATATGATTATTTTATACATTAAAACAGCTTTGGACAGCGATCCAAAGCATTTTTCTGTTTACACTGCCGGGACAAATGGGCAGGGAGAGAATGTTCTTGGTTGAATGGACAGTGAATCGTCCGTTATAAGGGGAGGAAGAAAGTGTGAATAGTTTACAACAGATTCTCTTGCGAAATAATGAGGTACAATCTATTTTTAATGGATTGTCGGGGGGATTAAAAGAACAGCTGGCAGCTGGACTTTCGGGATCATCCCGATCACTCTTTATTGCCGCTGCCTATGAGAAAACAAGAAAGCCTGTCATGGTCGTAACCTATAACTTGCTACAGGCACAAAAGCTCTACGATGACCTGATCCAGTTTATCGATGAGAGAGAAGTGTATTTATACGCAGCGAATGAGTTAATAGCCGCTGAGATTAGCATTGCCAGCCCAGAATTGCGGGCACAGCGCATCGAAGTATTGAATCACATGGTGCATGAAACAAAGGGGATTTACATTGTCCCTATTTCTGGACTGCGTAAAATGCTGCCGCCGAAAAGTGAATGGGCCCGTTTGCAGAAAACCATTGCAGTTGGTGATGAGCTTGATCTAGATGAAACGATTCATCGTCTCGTGCAAATGGGATATCAGCGCACAGACATGGTTTATGCACCGGGAGAATTCAGTTTGCGAGGCGGAATTATTGATGTATATCCGCTGACGATGGAACATCCTGTTCGCATTGAGTTGTTTGATACAGAGGTAGATTCGATCCGAACGTTTTCCATGGAAAATCAGCGGTCAATTGAAAGTAAATCTGCTATTCATATTAGTCCGGTGACAGAAACGCCGTATTCGCCGGATCAACTCTTAACATTGTCCCAGCGGCTTGAGAAAGCGCTGAAAGAATCATTGAAAAAAGTAAAAAAAGCAGAAACGAAACAGCTGATGGAAGAAAACATTGGCTTTGAAATTGACCGGCTGAAGCAAGGGATTCCAATCGATGGATTATCTAAGTACACGGCTTTAATGTATGAAAATTCAATGAGCTTAACCGATTACTTGTCGGATGATGGACTCGTATTTTTCGATGAGATCAGCCGGATTAGAGAAATGAATGATTCTCTTGGACAGGAAGAAGCGGAATGGTATACGTCCTTACTTGAAGAAGGAAAAATTGTACATGATGTGAAGATGTCTTATCATTTTTCGGAGGCAATATCGTTTATTCGCCAGCCGATTATTTATCTTGCGTTGTTTTTACGACAAGCAGCAGACACTCATCCAGAAAATATCGTCAACTTTTCTTCACGGCCTATGCAAGATTTTCATGGTCAAATGAATGTACTTCATGCAGAAGTGGAAAGATGGAAAAAGCTCGGCATGACCGTCATCTTTCTCGGTGAAAATGAAGAGCGGATGACTAAAATCCAGCGTGTGTTGGCAGACTATGAGATTGAAGCTGCTAGTTCACTAGAAAGCACCGACATCATTGAACAGGCCGTGCAAGTCCGTTTAGGGTCTTTGACAGCCGGTTTTGAATTTCCAGCTTTACATCTTGCCGTGATTACAGAGCAGGAGCTGTTCAATAAGAAACCCAAAAAAAGTGCGCGGCGCCAGAAGCTGTCTAATGCTGAACGAATTAAAAGTTATTCTGAACTTAAGCCGGGCGATTACGTCGTTCATGTGAATCATGGAATAGGTAAATATTTAGGGATTGAAACGCTGGAAATTAAAGGTGTACACAAAGACTATTTAAATATTAAATACCAGGGAACGGACCAGCTTTATGTTCCGGTCGAGCAAATTGAATTAGTACAGAAATACGTTGGGTCAGAAGGCAAAGAGCCAAAGGTATATAAACTAGGCGGCAGTGAATGGAAACGTGTAAAAAGTAAAGTCCAATCGTCTGTTCAGGACATTGCAGATGATTTGATTAAGCTTTATGCGGAAAGGGAAGCTGCAAAAGGATACGCGTTCTCTCCAGATGGTGAAATGCAGAGGGAATTTGAGGCCACCTTCCCATATGAGGAGACAGAAGATCAGCTGCGTTCAATTGCTGAGATCAAACACGACATGGAAAAAGAACGCCCTATGGACCGTCTTCTTTGTGGTGATGTTGGATATGGGAAAACAGAAGTAGCTATTCGTTCTGCTTTTAAGGCCATTGCGGATGAAAAACAAGTAGCTTTTCTCGTGCCGACAACGATCCTTGCCCAGCAGCATTTTGAAACGATGACGGAACGATTCCGTGACTTTCCAATCAGAATTGGCTTGTTGAGCCGCTTTAGTTCTAGAAAACAACAGACAGAAACGATTAAAGGCCTTAAAAGCGGTACAGTTGATATTGTGGTCGGGACACACCGCCTTCTGTCCAAAGACATTCAATACCATGATCTTGGCTTGCTAATCGTCGATGAAGAACAGCGTTTCGGAGTGACACACAAGGAAAAGATTAAACAGCTGAAAACAAACGTGGATGTTCTCACGTTAACAGCGACGCCGATTCCGCGAACACTTCATATGTCAATGCTCGGTGTCCGCGATTTATCTGTCATCGAAACACCGCCGGAAAACCGTTTCCCTGTGCAAACATACGTGGCAGAACATAATCCCGCTTTAATCAGGGAAGCCATTGAACGGGAGCTTGCTCGTGAAGGGCAGGTCTTTTATCTATACAATCGTGTAGAAGATATTGAGCAAAAAGCGGATGAAATTGCTACGCTCGTTCCCGATGCCAAAGTGGCATATGCGCATGGCCGGATGACGGAACGGGAATTAGAAGCAGTTATTTTAAGCTTTTTAGAAGGAGAATTTGATGTTCTCGTTACAACAACGATCATTGAAACCGGTGTAGACATTCCGAATGTGAATACACTTATTGTTCATGATGCCGATCGGATGGGCCTGTCTCAGCTCTACCAAATCCGCGGACGGGTCGGGCGTTCCAATCGTGTGGCTTATGCTTATTTCATGTATCGTAAGGACAAAGTACTATCAGAGCCGGCAGAGAAACGTTTGCAGGCGATTAAAGAATTTACTGAACTTGGCTCTGGTTTTAAAATTGCAATGCGTGATTTATCGATCCGAGGGGCAGGAAATCTGCTTGGCTCCCAGCAGCATGGATTTATTGATTCCGTTGGTTTTGATCTATATTCTCAAATGCTAAAAGAAGCCATTGAACAAAAACAAGGAACAGATCATAAAGAAATGGTTCCGCCATTTGAAGTGGATATTTCTATTGATGCTTATCTTCCGGATACGTATATTAGAGACAGCCGCCAGAAAATTGAAATGTATAAGCGATTTAGAAGTATAGAGTCACTAGAAGAAGCAGCCGAGCTCAAGGAAGAGATGACCGACCGTTTTGGAGACTATCCTCGTGAAGTGGAAGATCTCTTTAAAGTAGCCGAGATGAAAGTCTATGCATCGGCAGCACAGCTAGAGTTAATTAAACAAGAAAAAGACACCGTTTATCTGTTGATGAGTGAAGCAGGCACGAAACAAATGGACGGCTCAAAATTATTTAATATTTGCAATAAGCACGGCAGATCTATTGGACTTGGCATGGAAGACAACAAGCTTAAAATTACGATTGATATAAGGAAAATGTCGATTAATACATGGTTTGAGATTGCTTTTGATCTGATAAAAAACGTAGAACAGGCGAAAAAGTAACAGAAACGAAAGTTGACTGCTGTATATGATCCTAAGGGTCCCTGTGACGACGATTGTTTACAAACACAAACGAATGGGTATTGCTTTTTATCGGATTCTTTTCGGCTGCTATTCAAAAAACTAGAAAAAACACAACAATATGTATAGAACTCCTAAGATGATAAATAATAACATCACAGGGACAGTGACATCGATATGTGATCGTTGATTCATTGTCAATTAATCATCTGACGAAAGTGAGGCAGCATAAGATGAAAGCAACTGGTATCGTTCGTCGAATCGACGATTTAGGGCGGGTCGTTATACCGAAGGAAATCCGCCGTACGTTAAGGATAAGAGAAGGCGATCCTTTAGAAATTTTCGTTGATCGGGATGGAGAAGTTATTCTGAAAAAATATTCCCCTATTAGTGAATTAGGTGATTTTGCTGAAGAGTACGCAGAGGCACTAAACGACAGTTTAAACAGTTCTGTCTTAATTTGTGATCGAGATGTCATTATTGCTTCTGCTGGTGTATCCAAAAAAGAATATGTAAATAAAAGCATTAGCGAATCCATCGAAAAAGCGATGGAAGAACGTCAGAATGTATTGAATCACCCGCAATCACAAGTGTCATTCATAGATGGCCGCGAAGAAAAAATTCACTCCTATACAATGGCACCAATTATTGCGAACGGTGACCCAATCGGTGTTGTCGTTATTTTTTCAGATGATCGTTCGCTGGGAGAAGTGGAAAAGAAATCAGCGGAAACCGCCGCTAGCTTTTTAGCCAAACAAATGGAGAGTTAATAGGAAGGGAATAGAATATCTAAATAGACTTTTTCTACAATCCGAAGCAGAATAAAATCTGCTTCTTTTTTTGATGGGTCAAGGTGCTTGCGCTTTCCTATGTAAATGTATTAAGTTGGGAGTAGTTTGTTTAGAAGGGCAGAGTGTTACATGTGGTCACCAAAAGGAAAGAATACATTCATGCAGGGAGCGGCTATTTTAACAATGGCGGCGATCTTTGTGAAAATTTTAAGCGCTGTGTACAGAGTACCGTTTCAAAATATAGTCGGTGATATCGGGTTTTATATTTATCAGCAGGTTTACCCTTTTTATGGCATTGCTATTGCATTATCTACATACGGATTTCCGGTTATTGTCTCGAAATTGATAGCTGAATCAATGAATGATCCTCAGCGCAGGCAGGAAGTCATTAGTCTTTCTTATTACATAACGAGCTGTACAGGTGTGTTATTATGGGCAGCTGTTTTTTTTGGATCAGAAATCATAGCAGCTGTCATGGGTGACCGTTCCTTACAGACGCTTCTTCAGATTACGTCTTTTTCTTTTTTGTTTATTCCGTTTTTAACTGTATGGCGCGGCGTATTTCAAGGAGAAGGCAACATGATGCCAACGGCCGTTTCTCAAATAGTAGAACAGTCTGTCCGCGTAGGGGCTATTTTATTATTCTCCTATGTGCTCATTAAAAAAGGGGCTTCTCTGTATACGGCTGGTGCCGGTGCCTTAGCAGGTTCCATAGCAGGTGCACTCGCCGCTGTGGCTGTTTTATTTTATTTCGTGCGAAAAGGCAGCCTTATTTCTAAAGGAAAGCGGAGAGTGAAAAGCAGCGTAACAAGGAAGGAAATTCAGGTGCTGTTTATTCAAGGGGCGGCAATTTGTCTTTCTAGCATGGGAATGATCTTGTTTCAGCTCGTTGATTCGTTAAATGTATATCAAGGATTAATAAAAGGAGGGATGGGTGAATTAGAAGCAAAAATAGCGAAAGGGGTTTATGATCGCGGTCAGCCGCTTTTGCAGCTTGGAACTACGGCGGCTGTTGCACTTGCTTTAACACTTGTTCCGCTTGTCACATCTGCGTATCGCAGAAATCTGTATCGAGAGTTAGACAATTGTATCCAGCTTGCGTTGAAAGTAAGCGTTACGTTCGGATTAGCGGCAACAGCAGGGCTGTTAAATATTATGGATATGGTGAATATGATGTTATTTGAGAATAGTAATGGATCGTTTGTCCTTTCTGTTTTTTGTACATCTATTCTATTTAGCTCCCTTGTTCTTACATTAACGGGGATCTTGCAGGGACTAGGGAATGATTTCTTCCCTGCTGTCGCTGTATTAACAGGTGTCGTTTTTAAGTACATTGGAAATATCATGTTGATCCCCCTGTTTGGGACGTTCGGAGCTGCGGCTGCAACGGTGTTATCCTTTAGCTGGATGACTGCTTTTTTAGCTTTTCTTCTTCAAAAGAAATGGAAAACTGCTTTTTTAAAAAAAGAGGCAGCGGGAAAAGCATTGTTAGCTGCCTTCTGTATGACCATTGTTCTGCAAGCATGGAGATGGAGCATTGAATATGTTTTATCATCAGAAGCAAATAGCAGACTTGCTATGACGGGAATAGCCTTAAGCAGTGTGGCAGTCGGAGCGTTTGTTTTTATTTATATCATTTTAAAAGTAAAGCTATTTACAGAAGAAGAACTGCAGCAAATTCCTTTCGGCAGCAGGCTGAGCAGAAGAACGAAGTAAAGGAAACTTATAATGGAAAGAGAGAGAAGTATATGATCCCATCTATTACGATCATTGGTCTTGGCGCGGGCGATATCAATCAGCTGCCGCTAGGCGTTTATCGATTATTGTTACAATCAACTCATATTTTTGCCCGCACGCTGGATCATCCAGTCATCACTGAGCTTGAAAAGGAGGAGGGTATTCGCTTCGAGAGCTTTGACAGCATTTATGAAAAACATGATCAATTTGAGGCTGTATATGAAGAGATTGCTTCTATATTAACGGATCAGGCCCGCAAATATGGTGACATTGTGTATGCCGTTCCCGGTCACCCTATTGTGGCAGAAAAAACAGTGCAGCTGCTGCTTGAGAGATCCCGCATAGATGATCTGGAAGTAACGATTGCTGGCGGGCACAGCTTCTTGGATGATCTATTTGCTTCCGTTCACGCGGATCCGATCGAAGGGTTTCAATTCCTTGACGGTACATCTTTAAAAAAAGAAGATCTTAACATTTTTCAGCATGTAGTCATTGCACAAGTGTATGATGCATTTGTTGCTTCCGATGTGAAGCTGACACTGATGGAGAAATATCCAGATGAGCATGAAGTAATTGTTGTGACTGCAGCTGGAAGTGCAGACCAGCAAACCAAAAAGATGCCCCTATATGAACTGGATCGGGAAGTAGAACTGAATAATCTCACGTCTTTATATGTGCCGCCCATTCAAAACGAGGAGGACACGTACAAAGAGTTCTCTATTTTGCGCAATATCATTGCTCAGCTGCGCGGGCCGGATGGCTGTCCGTGGGATCGGGAGCAGACACATGAGTCCTTAAAGAAATATTTAATTGAAGAAGCGTATGAACTGCTTGATGCGATTGACCGTGAAGACGATGATCATATCATTGAAGAATTAGGGGATGTACTGTTGCAGGTGCTTCTTCATGCACAGATCGGTGAAGATGAAGGAATGTTTTCTATTGAAGATGTGATTGAATCTATTTCCCGGAAAATGATTCGACGTCATCCGCATGTGTTTGGGGATGCCAAAGCCGAAAATGCAGAAGCTGTTATTTCTAA
The DNA here is from genome assembly GCF_044891285.1 of Bacillus lumedeiriae. Classification (NCBI taxonomy): domain Bacteria; kingdom Bacillati; phylum Bacillota; class Bacilli; order Caryophanales; family Bacillaceae; genus Bacillus; species Bacillus lumedeiriae. Next base: position 19,924 of record NZ_JAUIYO010000018.1, on the reverse strand, counting down.
TTGGCAGGAAATCAAAAAGCAGGAGAAAGGAGAAGAGCAGGTTTTCCGCCTGGATGAGGTAGAGAAAGGCTTGCCTGCATTGCTGCGTGCTTATGAATTTCAAAAGAAAGCAGCCAAAGTCGGATTTGACTGGGATGAACCGAGCGGAGCAATTGAAAAAGTAATGGAAGAATGGCATGAGTTTTTGGCTGAAGTGAAAAACGGAGACAGCAGTAAACAGCTCGATGAATTTGGAGATGTTCTCTTTGCTCTTATCAATGTCGCCCGTTTTTATGCTATTCATCCAGAAGAAGCACTTGCGAAAGTAAATGAAAAGTTTTACCGCCGCTTTTCTCATGTTGAAGAACGGGTAAGAGAGAGCGGCCGTTCATTTCATGATTTTACACTCAATGAATTAGATGGATTTTGGGATGAAGCAAAAAATATGGGATTGTAAAGGGAGAGAAAAAAATGTCTACAATGAGATTAGATAAGTTTTTAAAAGTATCAAGATTAATTAAACGGAGAACCTTGGCAAAAGAAGTAGCCGATCAAGGAAGAATAACGATTAATGGAGTAACAGCGAAAGCCAGCTCTAATGTAAAGGCTGGGGATGAGCTTTCCGTTCGATTAGGCCAGCGCATCCTTACCGTACGAGTGGAAAAGCTGCAGGAAACGACAAAAAAAGAAGAAGCCGCCGGTATGTATGAATTATTAAAGGAAGAAAGAATAAGCGAATAAGAGAAGCATCGAGGCCGGCAACAAACATTGGATCGATAGCGGCGGGGAGGGTTGCGGACGATCCATAGAAAGCGAGCGTCCTCAACGGAAATCAACAGGGGATTTTAACAGTGCTTATTAATAAGATGATTTAACATATTCTGAATTTTTTTCTTTCCCTCATAGTTTGACTGTTACAAGCATACATTTAGTGGCAAAGCTTGTACTTTGCAGTGAGGGAGGAGAAAGATGAATCGGATGTATGATTCTACTAATAATCGAGCGGCTGACGGTCACGATATCGTTATGCAAGGAAGGAAAACGATGGAGATCACCGGGGTGAAACAAGTAGAAAGCTTTGATAGTGAGGAATTTTTATTGTTGACGGTGATGGGAATGCTCATTATCAAAGGTGAAAATCTCCAAATGAAAAATTTAGATGTAGATCGCGGCCTAGTAGAGATCAAAGGCCGCGTCCTTAGTCTTGTTTATACTGATCAGTCAGCAAATGAAAAATCAAAAGGGCTGTTCAGTAAACTGTTTAAATGACGTTAACGGTTCAATTTGAAACGTTGGTGTCGATGGTGGCTATGGGAATTTTATTTGGTGCACTGCTAGACACATATCAGCGGTTTTTAAAGCGGCCCAACCGTTCACGAATTATCGCTTTCTTTACGGATATTATGTTCTGGTGTTCGTTTGGGTTATTGATCTTTTACTGCTTATATCGTGTCAATTTTGGTGAAATTCGTTTATATATCTTCCTAGCTCTGCTTTGTGGATATTCAGCTTATCAAGCATTATTTAAGTCTCTTTATTTGAAGCTTCTCGAACAGACTATTTTAATTATCGTAAATATTTTCTTGTTTCTAAAAAGGTGTTTTTATTTTCTCATTATCCTTCCAATCAAGATCATCATCAAAATAGTACTTGTGTTCATAACGTTTATCGGAAAAATCTTACTGTTTCTTGCCAAAACCACCATTTACCTATTATTATTTATAGGAAAGATCATTTTTTCACCTATTGTCTTTATTTGGCGGTTTTTCCCGGCTGGAGTGCGAAAAAAAGCGGCCGATTTATATGAGAAACTGGCAGGATTTTTCTTAATGATCAAGAATAAAATTATGAATACAGTAAAACGCTGGAAAAAATGAGCCAGGAGGAAGGGAAATGAGCGGTTTAAACAAACGAAAAGTAACTGCTTTGAAAAACGCCTTTGTCTTCAGCCAAGCTAGAAAAGAATTGTTTATGGCGAGGCATAAACAAAAGCTGTATAGAAGACTATCTGCTTTTTGTATAGTAGCTCTTCTTGTTTCTATCGGCCTGATGTCCACTGTTTTTTCAAAGACAGCCCAACTGGAGAAACAGAAGCTTGCAAAAGAAGAAGCAGAATCAGCTCTAGTAGAGTTAAAGCAGCAGCAAAAGCAGTATGAAGAAGAACTGGAAAGGCTCGATGATGATGAATACATTGCTGAGCTTGCCAGAAAGAACTATTTTTTATCTGATGAAGGAGAGATCATTTTTAATATTCCGGAGTCAGATGAAGGCGGCAAAGTCAAATGATAAGAAGAAAGGGCATATTGACACCTTTTTTTTTAGTAATATAATAAAGGATAAAGCTTGATCATTTCTAAGGAGGAACATTTTTTTTATGTCAATCGAAGTAGGCAGCAAGTTACAGGGTAAAGTGACAGGGATCACGAAATTCGGAGCGTTTGTTGAATTGTCGGAAGGTTCAACTGGATTAGTACACATTAGTGAAGTGGCGGACAACTATGTGAAAGACATTAATGACCATCTAACTGTCGGTGATGAGGTAGAAGTAAAGGTCATTAACGTAGAAAGTGATGGAAAGATCGGTTTATCCATCCGTAAAGCAAAAGACCAGCCGCAGCAACAACAACAGCAGTCCTATCGTTCCCGTCCAAGAAATAACGATTACCGCTCGAAAGGACCAAGAGGCGGAAGCTATGCACCTCCAAAAGAGAACTTTGAACAAAAAATGGCTCGCTTTCTGAAAGAAAGTGAGGACCGTCTGTCTACCTTGAAACGCCAAACAGAATCACGCCGTGGCGGAAGAGGAGCAAGAAAAGGGTAATTGCTGTCTATTTAAATATAGCTGCAAGCTAATTTGAATAATTATTTAGCGGCAAAAAGCTGCCTTGAAAGAGTTGGATGAACCTTTCAGGGCAGCTTTTTTATTTGTGCGATTCGTCGTCAAGCTGTGAAGCTTATAGATCAAGTGAACATGAATACATGAGCGGCCGCGTTATGTAAAGAAAAAGCTGCTGTTTTTTGCTGGTCATTAAAAAAACTGGCGAATATTGACCAAAGTAAAAAACCAGATTTCCGACAGACCACTTGGATCTGCGAACATCTGGTTTTTTGTGCCGATGACCCGTACGGGATTCGAACCCGTGTTACCGCCGTGAAAGGGCGGTGTCTTAACCGCTTGACCAACGGGCCTTTTTACAATACAGCAGCGAGCAATAGAATACCAGCTGCTTATGAACATTCTTTAATAGCGGCGGAGGGGATCGAACCCCCGACCTCACGGGTATGAACCGTACGCTCTAGCCAGCTGAGCTACACCGCCAAAACAAGAGAACATTAAACACAATGACTATATTACTTAGATTACGGATGATTGTCAATTACTTTTTTAATAGATTGTAAAAAAAGTGACTGTTCTTGCTGTCGAACACTTTTTTGGAAAGCCTTCCCTTTTTGACAAACTTTGAAAAGGACGTTTTGTATAATGACAGCAAAGAAACGTGAATAGGAGTGTTAAAATATGGAGAAAGCGGAAAGAAGTTTGGCAGAGCCGGTTAATCGTGTAGGGTTAGAGGGGCCAAAAGTGGAAGTGTTCAAAGGGCTTAAACAGTTTTCCGTCCATTTACAAGTATTGATGCTTGAGAAGGGGTTTGTTTTGTTGCTCATTGGCTTTTTATTAGGGCGCGCATTGATCCTGTCCCATTTAACGCCGTTTTCCCTTCCATTTTTTGCAGCCGTTTTTATGCTAAGGCGGGAGTGTGCACCGCTTGCTTTAATTGGTTTGCTTGCAGGGTCCTTAACTTTATCCATTGAGCAGATAGGCTATTCCTTTTCCTGTATCGTGCTGTTTTTAATTACCTACCGTTTACTAAAAAATTTTCACAGAGAACACACGGTATCTTTGCCGTTTTTTGTTTTCTTTACTGTTATGGCAGTAAAATCGGTGTTTTCTTTTTTTCAAAGCGGTCAACAATTTCTTCCATATGATGTGTTAATGGCAGCGATTGAATCCTCGCTCGCATTTGTGCTTACCCTTATCTTTATGCAAAGTATTCCGTTTTTATCACTGAAAAAACGGATAAAAACATTGAAAATTGAAGAAGTTGTAAGTTTAATTATTATGCTTGCATCCATTACGTCCGGTACGATTGGCTGGTCGCTGTACGGTTTATCGATTGAACATATTTTCTCGAGGTATTTAGTGTTGGTTTTTTCTTTTATTTCGGGAGCAGCTGTCGGATCAACGGTTGGTGTAGTTACTGGACTCATTTTTAGTTTGGCAAGTGTGTCGAGCTTTTTTCAAATGAGTCTGCTGGCGTTTGCTGGTTTATTGGGAGGACTGTTGAAGGAATGGAGGAAAGCCGGAGCGGCAGGTGGTCTGATCATAGCCACATTACTTGCCGGCATGTATGGGGAGCAGGGAGTACCGATCATGCAAACGCTGTACGAATCCTTGGCGGCGATTGCTCTTTTGTTTTTAACGCCTAAAATGTTTACAGATCAGCTGGCTAAGCTTATACCAGGGACGGCGGAACATTCGAATGAACAGCAGCAATATTTAAGAAAGATGAGGGATGTGACAGCAAGCAGGGTTGAACAGTTTTCCGACGTGTTCCAAGCACTCTCCAAGAGTTTCTCTCACTATAATGTTGATACGCTTGATGATTATGAAGAACGGGAATTAGATATGTTTTTGAGCCATGTCACGGAAAAAACATGCCAGACGTGTTTTAAAAAAGAGCAGTGTTGGACGACGAGTTTCCACCAAACGTATCACTTAATGAAAGACGTGCTTTACGAATTGGATAGCGGCCAAGCTGAGCTTTCGCAAAAGCTATCGAAGGAACTTGATATCCATTGCTTCCGGCCAAAACGAGTAGAGGAAGCGATGCAGCAGCAGCTGACTTATTATCAAGCGAACCAAAAATTAAAAAAGCAAGTACAAGATAGTCGGAAACTCGTAGCAGAACAGCTGCGGGGAGTATCTGAAGTGATGAGTGATTTCGCTGAGGAGATTCAGCGGGAGCGGGAAAATCATTATCATCAGGAAGAGCAAATATTTGAGGCCATTGAGGCGTTTGGTTTAGAAATTGAGCATATAGATATTTACAACTTGAACAAAAGCAATGTAGATATCGAAATTATCATTCCTTTTGGCGATAACAGCCACGGAGAATGTCAAAAACTTGTTGCCCCGATGCTTTCTGATATTTTGGGTGATAACGTAATTGTTCACAAAGAAGAGTGTGAGGGCGGGCCTGCTGGTGTTTGTCACGTGACTTTCCGGTCGGCGAAGGCATTTGCAGTGGAAACAGGTGCTGCCCATGCGGCTAAAGGCGGTGGATTAGTATCAGGAGACAGCTACTCGACGATCGACCTTGGTGCGGGGAAATATGCAATAGCTATTAGTGATGGAATGGGAAATGGCGAACGAGCACACTACGAAAGTCACGAAACACTTCGGCTGCTTCAGCAAATTTTAAAATCAGGTATCGAAGAGAAAGTAGCGATTAAGTCGGTCAATTCCATCCTTTCTTTGCGCACTACAGATGAAATTTATTCCACACTTGACCTAGTTATTATTGACCTGCAGGATGCAGTCGCAAACTTCTTGAAGGTAGGATCGACACCAAGTTTTATTAAACGAGGCAGCAAAATCATGAAAGTAGAAGCAAGCAATTTACCAATTGGCATTTTGCAGGAATTCGAAGTCGATGTCGTGAGCGAGCAGCTAAAATCTGGTGATTTAATTATTATGATGAGTGACGGTGTGTTTGAAGGACCGAAAAATGTAGAAAATCATGATTTATGGATGAAACGAAAAATACAAGAAATAGAAACGGAAGATCCACAAACGATTGCGGACCTGCTTATGGAGGAAGTGATCAGAACACGATCCGGAGAAATTGAAGATGATATGACGGTAGTTGTTGCCAAGGTAGAACATAATCTTCCGAAGTGGACATCTATCCCTATAAGCTTCCCAAAAAGGAAAAAGAAAATTTCTTAAAGCTGCCAATTTGCCCGTTAAATAAGTATAAACTTTCTCTTTTTCGGCGAGGATGAAGGTAACTCGTTGAGGTTGGAGGGGTTACGATGAAACAAGGGACGATTCGGCAAATTTTATTGCTGACAGATGGATGTTCGAACCACGGAGAAGATCCGGTTGCTATGGCGGCTTTAGCTCGTGAGCAGGGGATTACTGTAAATGTGATTGGAATTGTAGATGATGAGGCAGCTGATCACCGTGGATTTCAGGAGATTGACCAAATTGCTCTTTCTGGCGGCGGGATTAGTCAGACGGTTTATGCGCAGCAGCTTTCTCATACCGTACAAATGGTAACGAGACAAGCGATGACTCAAACGCTGCAAGGGGTAGTGAATGAGCAATTAAAAAAGATACTGCATAAAGAGACATCGATGGAAGCGCTGCCTCCAGATACTCGTGGTGAAGTGATGGAAGTAGTAGATGAACTTGGTGAAACAGCTGACTTGGAGGTAGTGATCTTAGTTGATACGAGTGCAAGTATGAAAAGTAAGCTGCCAACGGTAAAAGAAGCGCTTCTTGACTTATCATTAAGCATGAATGCGAGAATGGGCAGCAATTTGTTTTCGTTATCCGTATTTCCTGGGAAAAAGAAAGAAACTGAACAGCTGCTTGACTGGACGCCAAAGCTTGATTCACTCACAGCGGTATTCTCGAAACTCTCTCCTGGAGGGTTAACGCCAACGGGCCCTGCGATTCGTGAAGCTATCTCCCGCTTTAATAAGAAACGGAGCAAAAAAGGCTGGTTATCAAGTGATGATGAATACATCGAAAAGTCCGTTTAATGTTGGCCGGGGAGCCGTTATACATGGGAAATGGCATAAACAAGCCTATTTAGTGGAGAGAATGCTTGGTAAAGGAGCTGCTGGCACAGTCTACTTAGTAAATGGAACAGATGGCGCAGCTGCTTTAAAGTTCAGCAGTCCGCTATCCATTACAGCTGAAATGAACGTTTTGAAGGCGTTTGCTAAGGTCCAGGGGTCTTCCCTTGGACCTTCTTTATTAGATGCAGATGATTGGGAAAACCAATATGGAGTTCATCCGTTTTACGTCATGGAATATATACAGGGACCGACGCTCTCTACTTTTATCCAAGCAAGGGGACCGTCTTGGATTGGTGTATTGCTTTTACAGCTGCTTGAAAATTTGCAAATGCTTCATGAAGCTGGCTGGATTTTTGGTGACATTAAACCAGATAATTTGATAGTATCAGGTCCGCCTTTCGCTCTTCGCTGTATAGATGTTGGCGGAACGACAAAGATAGGGAGAGCTGTAAAAGAGTATACGGAGTTTTTTGATAGGGGTTACTGGCGGGCGGGTTCACGGAAGGCAGAACCCTCTTACGACTTGTTTGCTGCAGCAATGGTAGCGGTCAATCTTGTTTATCCTGAGAGGTTCCCAAGAGATGAAAGCGGTGTGAAGCAAATTATAGTGAAAGTCAGGCAAAAGCGGGAACTGCATCCGTTTGCTCCTGTTTTAATTAAAGCACTGCAAGGAAAGTATTCTTCTGCCAAGGCGATGCGGAAGGAGCTGCTTGCTGCTCTTGGTCATCGGACGGCAGAAAAAGAAGAGGTAAAAATGAGGCCGGTTGCTCGTGCAAGCAGCGGCAGATCACAGCTGAAGCGAAAGAAAAAGAAAGAACAGCAGCTGCTCACCTTAACATCTATTTTATGTGTTGCTGTGCTTTACGTTTTATACGTACTGGTGGAATTGCTTAGGTAGTATTTTATTCTTTGGTTGTGAAATGTTAATATAGTCAATAAAAAAGGGCGGGAAGAGGAAGAAATGCTCGTATATGAGGAAAAGGTTAAAAGGTTTATCAATCGCCACCGGCTAATTAAAGCAGGAGATAGAATTGCTGTAGGAGTATCAGGCGGACCGGATTCTTTATCATTGCTCGCTTACTTGGAGAGCAGACGGGAATCTTTAGGCATTGAAGTGTTTGCTCTCCACCTTGATCATATGTTTAGGGGAGAAGAATCGTATCAAGAATTAAAGTTTGTTGAGCAATTTTGTAAAAGAAGAAATATTCCTTTTTATGCGGAGCGAATGAATATCGCAAAAGTTTTAGAGGAAACGAGCGGGGGGCTGCAAGAGGTGTCTCGCCGCATTCGGTATGAGTTTTTCGGAAGGGGCATGCAGAAATTTTCAGCAGATAAATTGGCACTTGCCCATCACGGGGATGACCAAGTAGAGACCATTATGATGCAGCTTGTAAAAGGAGCAGGCAGCCGCAGCGGCATTCCTGTTCGAAGGCCTTTCGCGGGCGGAGAAGTTATTCGGCCGCTTCTTACTCTCGATAAGGAGATGATCGAGGAGTATTGCCATTATTTCGAGTTAAATCCGTGTTTAGACCCGAGCAACACAAAAGCTGTCTATACACGTAATCGTTTTCGGCTTCACCTTCTTCCTTTTTTAAAAAAAGAAAACCCAAAAGTTCATGATCATTTTCAACGGCTTAGTGAAGAACTAAATGAAGATAATGAGTTTTTGGGAGAATTAACGAAAGAGAAAATGAAGAATATTTGGCAAAAAAACGAACACGCATCCTCCTTAAAAATTGAAGCGTTTCAGGCAATGCCTTTGCCTTTACAAAAAAGGGGGATTCATCTAATATTAAACTATCTTTATGATGGGAAAAGTTCCTTCTCTTTCATACATATTCAACAGATTTTACAGCTTTTAAAAGACGACAAAAACTCATGGGAATTGGACTTGCCCCATGGGTTGAAAGTTTGTCGTGAATATCACCTATGCGTCTTTAAGTTTAGCACCGAAGAAAAGCAGGAATATGCTTTTGAATTGAACGTGGAAGATCAGATTTCCTGGCCGTACGGCGGTCGCTTTGTTCTAACAGATCAAACTCCGCATACAAGAATGGAAAGTGAATATATGATCCTTGACCGGCAAGTGAAGCTTCCGCTTTGCGTTCGTACAAGAAAACAAGGTGATAAAATTCAGCCAAAGGGCATGAATGGTTCAAAAAAAGTAAAAGATCTATTTATTGATGAAAAAATTGCCCGTACTCGACGTGATCAATGGCCCATTGTAACAGATGGCGAGGGGAAACTGCTTTGGGTGCCCGGCTTGAAAAAGTCCAAGTATGAAAAAGCGGGTTCTACAGGCAACCATTTAATATTAATTTATATACGTAATCACTTCTAGGAGGCTAATAAATTGCTAAATCAGGATATCGAAAAAGTACTGATTACAGAAGAAGAAATTCAAGAGAAAATTAAAGAGCTCGGTCTTGAGCTGACAGAAGAGTACAAGGATAAGTTTCCTCTTGTTATTGGCGTGTTAAAAGGGGCTATGCCTTTCATGTCTGATTTGCTTAAACGCGTCGATACTTATTTAGAAATGGATTTCATGGCGGTTTCAAGCTATGGCCGCTCGACTACTTCCTCAGGAGAAGTAAAAATTGTGAAGGATCTTGATGCATCAGTAGAAGGCAGACATATATTAATCGTGGAAGATATTATTGACAGCGGTTTGACGCTTAGCTATCTCGTAGAGCTTTTTCGACACCGGAAAGCAAAATCGGTTAAGATTGTCACACTTTTAGATAAACCAGCCGGCAGAAAGGCGGACATTCAGGCTGATATGGTTGGATTTAACGTGCCGGATGCTTTTGTTGTCGGTTATGGCCTGGACTTTGCGGAGAAATACAGAAACCTTCCTTACATCGGCATTCTAAAGCCCGAAATATATGAAAGCTGATGAGGGATAAGAGAGGTCGATCCACACATATGAATAGGTCGGACCGTATGCCAAATAGTTGTAATGCCAAGATTTTCTATGATAGTATTGAATACAGTATTTTTACCGTGGGAGGAGGTAAGGGATGAGCCGGATTTTTCGCTATACCATATTTTATTTATTAGTTTTTCTTGTCATTATTGGGGTTGTCAGTTACTTCAATAATAATAATGAACCGAATAAGAATATAACGTACAATGAATTTGTTTCCTATTTAGAAAAAGATCAGGTAGACACATTCTCCATGCAGCCTGAAAGAGGGGTATATGAGGTTCGTGGCCAGTTGAAGGGTGCACAGGACGGAGAGTATTTCCTTACTTACGTGATGAATAGTGAGAACATGCTAAATCGCGTAGATGAAGCAGCAAAAAGTGCGAAGGTAGAAATCTTGCCTGCGAAAGAAACGAGCGGCTGGGTATCTTTCTTCACAACGATCATTCCATTTTTAATTATCTTCTTATTGTTCTTCTTCTTATTGAACCAAGCGCAGGGCGGCGGCAGCCGAGTGATGAATTTCGGAAAGAGCAAAGCCCGTTTGTACAATGATGAAAAGAAAAAAGTGCGCTTTAAAGACGTAGCCGGGGCAGATGAAGAAAAGCAAGAGTTAGTAGAAGTCGTAGAATTCTTGAAAGACCCGCGTAAGTTTTCCGAATTAGGAGCAAGAATTCCTAAAGGGGTTCTTTTAGTTGGGCCTCCTGGTACCGGTAAAACGCTTCTTGCACGGGCAGCAGCTGGGGAAGCAGGGGTTCCGTTTTTCACAATCAGCGGATCTGACTTCGTAGAGATGTTTGTCGGTGTCGGGGCTTCCCGCGTACGTGATTTGTTTGAAAACGCTAAAAAGAATGCCCCATGTATCATTTTTATTGACGAGATTGATGCAGTAGGACGTCAGCGTGGAGCCGGTTTAGGCGGAGGACATGATGAACGGGAACAAACATTAAATCAGCTTTTAGTTGAAATGGACGGATTCAGTGCGAATGAAGGAATTATTATCATCGCTGCAACGAACCGCCCTGACATATTAGACCCTGCTTTATTACGTCCAGGTCGTTTCGACCGTCAGATTACAGTCGATCGTCCAGATGTGACGGGCCGTGAAGCTGTACTGCATGTTCATGCACGTAATAAGCCATTAGACGAAACCGTAGATTTAAAAGCGATTGCAATGAGAACACCAGGGTTTTCAGGTGCAGACCTTGAAAACTTATTAAACGAGGCGGCGCTTGTAGCAGCACGCCGCAACAAGAAGAAAATTGATATGCGTGACATTGATGAGGCGACTGACCGTGTCATTGCAGGTCCTGCGAAAAAAAGCCGTGTCATTTCCCAGAAGGAAAGAAAGATTGTTGCTTTCCATGAAGCAGGACACACAGTTATTGGAGTTGTGCTTGATGAAGCTGAGATGGTGCATAAAGTAACAATTGTTCCACGAGGCCAGGCTGGCGGTTACGCCGTTATGCTTCCGAAAGAAGATCGTTACTTTATGACAAAGCCGGAACTTCTTGATAAAATCACTGGCTTGCTTGGCGGCCGTGTAGCGGAAGATATTATTTTCGGTGAAGTATCAACTGGTGCCCACAATGACTTCCAGCGCGCCACAGGCATTGCCCGCCGAATGGTAACAGAATTTGGGATGAGTGACAAACTCGGCCCGCTCCAGTTCGGTCAAAGTTCTGGGGGTCAAGTGTTCCTTGGCCGCGACTTTAATAACGAACAGAACTATTCGGATGCGATCGCATATGAAATCGACCTTGAGATTCAAACGATTATTAAGGAATGTTATGCACGCGCGAAAAACATTTTAACTGAAAATCGCGATAAACTTGAGTTGATCGCAAATACACTTCTGGATGTAGAGACATTAGATGCTGATCAAATTACACATCTTGTTGATCACGGAACACTGCCAGATCGTAAGTATGGAGCAGACAAAGAAACGAGTGTGCTGAAATTATCTAAAGATGAGCAGATGGTTGTCAATGTACAGAAGAAGGAAGAACCTTCTGAAACAAAGAACGACCCAGCTTCTTCAGAAGAAAAGGCACAGCAGCCGGATCAAAAAGACGATCCGAAGGTATAATGAGAAAGAGGCTGATCCAAAAGGTCGTTAAAAACGACTTTTTAGGGTCAGTTTTTTCTTTAACTTGTTTTGACAAAGTTTAAATGATTATTTTCCGCTGAGTTGATTGTAGTGGAAGACGCGAAGACTCCTGAGGAGAAAGCGAAGCGCCTAGAACGAAAATCAACCGACAGGTTTAAAGAACCATGCAGAAAGGGGTGTCCTTAAAAGTTATACTTTGGGGACATCTTCTTTTTTGTGGTTTCAGGTTATGTCTTGTTTGCCTGAAAGCCGGCCTCTACTTAACGAGAATTAAATGATAAGATTGACTATCATCTTTGTGTTAAAAATGCTTCGTTTCGGGAAACATGACATAATGATGTTATCGCTTTTATGTGATATGATGGAGGACAGCAATAAAAGTTTAGATGAGTGTGGTGAGAGTGTTGATCTTTGTATTAGATGTAGGGAATACAAATACTGTACTTGGTGTTTATGAAGAAGATGAGTTGAAGTTTCATTGGCGAATTGAAACGAGCCGCCATAAAACAGAAGATGAATATGGTATGGTGATTAAAGATCTTTTTCAGCATGTCGGTATTTCTTTTGACCAAATTGAAGGGATTATCATTTCTTCTGTCGTACCGCCTATTATGTTTTCGCTTGAGCAAATGTGCCGAAAATATTTCAATATAAAGCCGATGATTGTCGGTCCAGGGATGAAGACTGGTTTAAATATCAAATATGAAAACCCACGTGAAGTAGGAGCAGACCGGATTGTCAATGCTGTTGCCGCTATCCATGAATATGGCAGCCCATTGATTATTGTAGACTTTGGTACAGCCACAACCTATTGTTATATCGATGAAGATGGCCATTACATGGGGGGAGCCATTGCCCCAGGAATTACGATTTCTACAGAGGCTCTTTATTCAAGAGCAGCCAAATTACCTCGTATCGAAATCATTAGGCCAGATCATATTGTTGGTAAAAATACAGTGGCTGCCATGCAGGCCGGCATACTATATGGGTACGTTGGCCAAGTAGATGGGATTGTTAATCGAATGAAAGAACAAAGTAAAAAACAGCCGACTGTTATAGCAACGGGAGGTCTTGCTCCTTTGATTGGGGAAGAAGCACAGTCCATTGATATCGTTGATCCATACTTAACGTTAAAAGGCTTATGCCTTATTTATAAACGCAATCTTTGATAAGAAAGGAGCTTTTTTATGAGTGACTATTTGATAAAAGCATTAGCTTTTAACGGTCAAGTGCGTGCCTATGCCTCAGATACGACACAAACGGTGAATGAAGCGCAAAAAAAACACTACACGTGGCCGACAGCCTCTGCTGCTATGGGCCGGACGATGACAGCTGGTGTCATGATGGGAGCCATGATGAAAGGTGAAGAAAAAATCACCATTAAAATAGACGGCGGCGGTCCTATTGGAATCATTCTCGTTGATGCGAATGCAAAAGGTGAGGTGCGCGGATATGTAACGAATCCACAAACTCATTTTGATTTGAATGAACAAGGCAAGCTTGATGTTAGACGGGCAGTCGGGGCAGAGGGGATGCTTACCATCGTAAAGGATGTTGGTCTTCGCGATCACTTTAGCGGCCAGACCCCAATTGTTTCCGGGGAAATTGGAGAGGACTTTACATATTATTTTGCTGCTTCTGAACAGGTTCCTTCTGCTGTCGGTGTCGGTGTTCTCGTTAATCCAGACAATTCAATTCTAGCATCTGGAGGATTTATTATTCAAATTATGCCAGGAGCAGAGGAAGAAACAGTTTCTTTGATTGAAGAAAAGATTTCAAATATGACTCCGGTATCTAAATTGATTGAACAGGGATTGTCACCAGAGGAGCTTCTTTATTATATTTTAGGGGAAGAGAATGTAAAGATTCTTGAAAAAATGCCGGTCAGTTTCACATGTAATTGTTCAAAAGAACGGTTCGGCAACGCAATTATTGGACTGGGCAAAGAAGAAATTCAAGACATGATTGATGAAGATGAACAAGCAGAAGCTCATTGTCACTTTTGTAATGAAAAATACCTTTTTACAAAAGATGAACTCGAACAAATGAAAGAGGCTGCTCAATCTACATCAAATTAATGGAGAAAAAACCTGCTGACACCAAATGTTTTGCAGGTTTTTTCATTATTAAATCGTATATTTAAGAAGTAAAACAATTGACTTTTGTCAGAAATACTGGTAAATTCTATATAACCAATAAAAATACTCGGCATTGGAGTGGATAAGATGGTACGTGTAGTAAATTCAGTGGCTGAATTAGTCGGTCAGACTCCTATCGTAAAATTAAATAACCTAGTAGATGAGAACAGCGCAGAGGTATATGTAAAGCTTGAATACATGAATCCTGGAAGCAGTGTAAAAGATAGAATTGCACTAGCTATGATTGAGGCAGCAGAAGAAAAAGGCAACCTTACAAAAGGCGGAACAATTATTGAGCCGACAAGTGGAAACACGGGAATTGGTTTAGCGATGATTGCAGCAGCGAAGGGTTACCGGGCAATTCTTGTTATGCCAGAAACAATGAGTATGGAGCGCCGCAACCTGCTGCGTGCTTATGGGGCAGAACTGATCCTGACTCCTGGACCAGAAGGAATGAACGGGGCCATTCGCAAGGCAAAGGAATTGTCAGAGGAGAAGGGATACTTTATGCCTCAGCAATTCGAAAATGAAGCAAATCCTGAAATTCACCGCAAAACAACAGGTAAAGAAATTGTTGAGCAGATGGATCAACTAGATGCTTTTATTTCAGGGATCGGTACCGGCGGAACGATTACAGGAGTGGGCCAAGTGTTAAAGGAGCACTTCTCGAACGTGAAAATTTATGCAGTTGAGCCGAAAGACTCTCCTATTCTTTCTGGCGGCAAGCCAGGTCCGCACAAAATTCAAGGAATCGGTGCTGGCTTTGTTCCGAAAGTGTTAGACACAGACGTTTATGATGAAGTCATTACTATTGGAAACGAAGAAGCTTTCGAAACAGCGCGTAAAGTGGCGCGTGAGGAAGGAATCTTAGGCGGAATTTCCTCTGGTGCAGCCATTTCTGCAGCACTGCAAGCTGCTAAAAAACTTGGTAAAGGAAAAAAAGTACTTGCCATCCTTCCTAGTAATGGTGAGCGTTACTTAAGTACGCCGCTTTATAACTTTGATGAAGAATAAACCAGTTAAAAAAACAGGCTGAGAAATCAGTCTGTTTTTATTTTTGTACGGTTCAGTCATGTTAAAATGAAGAGGAATGTCATGTGGAAGGGGTAAAAGGATGAAAGTTTTAGCGGGTCCATACCATTTAGATTTTACGAAAAAAACATATACGATGGGTATTTTAAATGCAACGCCTGATTCATTTTCAGACGGCGGTCATTTTGATGAAATAAGCACAGCGATTCACCACGCGCAAAGGATGGTTGAGGAAGGTGCAGACATCATTGATATCGGTGGTGAGTCAACCCGGCCAGGTCATTCGCCGGTTCCGCTTGAAAAGGAATTGGAACGAGTGCTTCCAATTATTCAAGCGGTCGCTGCAAAAACAAATGTTCCTATTTCTATTGATACGTATAAAGCAGAAACAGCAAGACAGTCCGTTGAGGCGGGTGCTCATATCATCAACGATATTTGGGGGGCAAAGAAGGACCCTGAGATCGCGGCGGTTGCTGCGGAGAAGAGTGTACCAATTATTTTAATGCACAATAGAGACAATATGAATTATGAGTCCTTTATTCGGGATGTATTGCTTGATTTGTATGACAGTATTAATATCGCTATAAAAGCAGGTGTAGCTGAAAAACAAATTATCCTTGACCCGGGACTTGGTTTTGCAAAAGATATGGAACAGCATATACTCATGATGAGAAATTTAGACAAAGTCGCTGCTCTCGGTTTTCCGGTATTGCTCGGTGCCTCCAGAAAAAGAATTGTCGGCCATGTACTGGATCTTCCAGTAAATGAAAGGATGGAAGGGACAGGAGCGATCTGTTGTTTCGGAATAGAAAAAGGCTGTCATATTGTTCGTGTTCATGACGTTAAACCGATTAGCCGCATGGTGAAAATGATGGACGCTTTACTAGGAAAAGGGTGAAAAGATGGACAAAATCTACGTAACAGGGATGGAATTTTACGGTTACCACGGTGTATTTCCTGAAGAAAATAGGCTCGGCCAGCGCTTTCGAGTGGACGCTGTACTTGAAGTGTCGCTGAAAAAAGCTGGAACGACAGACAGTCTTGAGGACTCAGTCAACTATGGAGAAGTGTATCAAGTATGTAAAGAGGTAACGGAAGGAAAAAGGTTTAAGCTGGTTGAATCGGTTGCCGAACAGATCGCTGCTTCTCTTTTAGAAGCGTTTCCGGCAGTTACAGCTTGTACAATTAAAGTGATCAAACCAGATCCCCCTATCCCTGGCCATTATGATCACGTGGCGGTGGAAATTATGAGAGGAAGAAAGGCAAATGAATAATAACGCTTTTTTATCGCTCGGTACTAATATGGGAGACAGGTATGAGAATCTCCAGTTAGCTCTGCGTTTGCTTCGTTCTCATAAAGAAGTTCAATTGGAAAAGTGTTCTTCTATTTATGAAACAGACCCTGTCGGATATACAGAGCAGGCTGCTTTTTTTAATCTAGTTGTCCAAATTACTACATCGCTGTCAGCGGAAAGACTTCTCGAGTTGTGTCTATCTATTGAACAGCAGCTTGGGCGGATAAGGGAGTTCAAATGGGGTCCGAGAATAATAGACCTTGACATTTTATTGTATAATCAAGACAATATTGAATCAGAGAAACTTATCATTCCGCACCCAAGAATGTGTGAACGTGCTTTTGTACTTATTCCTTTAATAGAAATAGATTCCACTGCTTGCTTTCCAGGCGCTAACATGCCACTTGAAGATATACTCTCAAGTATTCAAGGAAGGGAAGGTGTTCGGTTATGGAAACAGATCAATGGGGAAGACGAATCAAAGCTTTTAGGAAATTGAAAGGCTTTACCCAGGAAAGACTTGCTTATCAGTTGGGGATATCTGTCTCCGTACTCGGTGAGGTTGAAAGAGGCAATCGTCCGTTGTCTGACGAGCTGCTAAAAGATATATCGGAAATCTTGCGTATTCAAGCTGATGAACTGCGCCCGTTGGAGAAAAAATAGAAAGGTGACGAATATGTTAAAGATCGGAAACATCGAAATGAAGAATCAAGTCGTTCTTGCACCGATGGCAGGTATTTGTAACTCTGCTTTTCGTCTAACAGTAAAAGAATTTGGTGCCGGTCTTGTTTGCGCTGAAATGGTCAGTGATAAAGGGATTGTTCTTCAAAATGAAAAAACGATGAACATGCTCTATATCGATGAAAGAGAAAAACCGCTCAGCCTGCAGATTTTTGGCGGCGAAAGAGAATCACTTGTACAAGCGGCGAGCTTTGTTGATAAAAACACAAATGCCGACATTATCGATATTAACATGGGTTGTCCTGTACCGAAAATTACAAAATGTGATGCAGGGGCTAAATGGCTGCTTGATCCGAACAAGATCTATGAAATGGTGGCTGCTGTAACGGAAGCCGTTGATAAACCTGTTACCGTAAAAATGCGGATGGGCTGGGATGAAGACCATATATATGCAGTGGAAAATGCCCGCGCAGTAGAAAGAGCAGGCGGACAGGCTGTTGCTCTCCACGGCCGGACGCGTGTACAACTGTACGAAGGTAAAGCGAACTGGGATATTATTAAAGAGGTAAAGCAATCAGTAAATATTCCGGTCATTGGCAATGGGGATGTGCAAACTCCACAAGATGCTAAGCGGATGCTCGAAGAAACAGGAGTAGATGGAGTAATGATCGGCCGTGCGGCACTTGGGGATCCTTGGATGATTTATCGTACAGTGAGATACTTGGAAACAGGCGAACTGATGGCAGAACCTACAGCACGTGAAAAAATAGATGTTTGTCTTTTGCATCTTGACCGTCTGATCGCTTTGAAAAATGAACACATTGCTGTGCGTGAGATGAGAAAACACGCTGCCTGGTATTTAAAAGGCATTCGTGGGAATGCTCGTGTACGCAAAGACATCAATCTATGTGAGACTAGAGAAGAGTTAGTTCATTTGTTATCAAGCTTTATCCAAGAGGTGGAAGAAGAGGAGTCATCCGTTCAGGCGGGGTGACTTGTAAGAGCGATCAAAGAAATAGGAGTGAAGTGGAATGAGTCATGAGGAATTAAATGACCAGCTTTTGGTCAGAAGAGAAAAAATGCAAGCATTAAGAGGCAAAGGGCTGGATCCCTTTGGGAAACGTTTTGACCGGACACATACAGCAAAGAGTATTTTCACTGAATTTGATCAGTATGAAAAAGAAGAGCTGGAAGAGAAGAAAGCAGCAGTAACAATTGCTGGACGTGTAATGACAAAGCGTGGAAAAGGGAAAGCTGGATTCGCTCATGTTCAGGATTTAACTGGACAAATCCAAATTTATGTTCGCAAAGATGCAATTGGAGACGAAGCTTATGACGTCTTCGATATGACAGATCTTGGCGATATCGTTGGTGTAAGCGGTACAGTATTCAAAACGAAAGTGGGAGAGCTTTCCATTAAAGTAGATAGCTTTGTATTTCTAACGAAAGCCTTGCGCCCGCTTCCTGACAAGTTCCATGGATTAAAAGATGTAGAGCAGCGCTACCGTCAGCGTTATTTAGACTTGATTACAAACCAGGAAAGCCAACAGACGTTCATCGCCCGCAGCCGTATTATCCAGGCTATGAGACGATATTTAGATGACCATGGTTATTTAGAAGTAGAAACGCCAATGATGCATTCCTTGGCGGGAGGAGCGGCTGCACGACCGTTCATTACACATCACAATACGCTGGATATAGAATTATATATGCGTATTGCTATTGAATTACATCTTAAACGCTTAATCGTAGGCGGAATGGAAAAGGTATATGAAATTGGCCGCGTGTTCCGTAATGAAGGTGTATCCACTCGTCATAATCCGGAATTTACGATGATCGAACTTTATGAAGCATACGCTGATTATCAAGATATCATGCAGTTAACAGAAAATTTAGTTGCTCATATTGCTGAAGAAGTTCTTGGCAGCACAACTGTTACGTACGGTGAGTATGAAGTAAACTTGAAGCCACAGTGGCGCCGTCTGCATATGGTAGACGCTGTTAAGGAATTCACGGGAGTAGATTTTTGGTCAGAAATGACGGATGAACAGGCACGTGAATTGGCAAAAGAGCATGGCATTGAATATAAGGAAACGATGCAGTATGGTCATATTGTCAATGAGTTTTTCGAACAAAAGGTGGAAGAAAATCTCATTCAACCTACTTTTATCTATGGACATCCAGTTGAAATTTCTCCATTGGCTAAGAAGAATGATGAAGATCCACGCTTTACGGACCGTTTCGAATTGTTCATTGTTGGCCGTGAACATGCGAATGCATTTACAGAGCTGAACGATCCGATCGATCAGCGTGAGAGGTTTGAAGCCCAATTGAAAGAGCGTGAACAAGGAAATGATGAAGCGCATGAAATGGACGAGGACTTTGTAGAGGCATTAGAGTATGGTTTGCCGCCGACTGGAGGACTTGGTATCGGGATCGACCGTCTCGTCATGTTGTTAACAAATTCACCTTCTATTCGTGACGTACTGCTCTTCCCATTAATGAAACATAAAGAATAGGATTTATAAGGATCGCTTCGTGCGATCCTTTATTTTTTGCGGGGAAAGTACACGAAGAATATGTAGAATAAATTTTTTATGATATGGAACAAATTATTTTAAAAAAGTACTTGCGCACTAGGAATGAAGATGGTATATTTATATTCGTTGCTAACGACGAACGTTAAATGATTAAAAACTTTTAAAAAGTTGTTGACAGTAACGTACTGAAATGTTAAGATGAATAGGTCGTCTAAAAAAGGCGATGAGTAATTGATCTTTGAAAACTGAACAAAATACATGCCAGTAAGTTAATTCTTATTTAAAACAATTGAGCAAGTCAAACATCTTTTTGGAGAGTTTGATCCTGGCTCAGGACGAACGCTGGCGGCGTGCCT
>NZ_JAUIYO010000017.1:0-50781 GCF_044891285.1 Bacillus lumedeiriae | reverse complement strand
TGACTCGGCAGCTGCCGAGTCAGGCCTCATCTTTTTTATTTATTCGTTATACACTCGTCAGTCAGCCTTTCACAATAGGAGATCGCGCGTTCTTCTAACTCATAGAACGTTTCCTCTAGTTCCTCAGGTGGTATCGGCGGACTGAAAAGATATCCCTGTACGTGATAACAATGATGTTTCCACAAAAACCTTAACTGTTCAACACGTTCGATACCTTCCGCAATCGCTTCAATTTGAAGATGTTCTGTAATAGACATAATCATCGAAATTAAAGCCGCATCATGATTGTTCGTTTGCACCTGCTGGATAAATGAACGATCAATTTTTAAACAGTCGATTGGAAGGTCTTTCAAGTAGCATAAAGAAGAATAACCCGTTCCGAAATCATCCACGGCGATCCGTATCCCGATCCTCTTTAGATCAGTAAGGACCCCGGCTGCATAACTGACATTCATCGTCATGCTTTCAGTGATCTCTAATTCTAAAAAGCGGGGCGGCAATCCCGTCTCCTTTAGGCTTTCCTTTACGATATCAATTAAATTTTGCTGAAAAAATTGCCGGGCAGATAAATTAACTGCTATAGCGAAAGGAGGAAATCCTCGATCATGCCAGCACTTCAACTGTCTGCAGGCGGTTTTCAATACCCATTCCCCAATTGGTATAATAAGACCAGTTTCCTCAGCAATCGGAATAAATTGACCTGGTGAAATCCACCCCTTCTCAGGATGCTTCCAACGGATTAATGCTTCTAAAGAGAGAATACGACCCGTACGCAAGTCGAACTGCGGCTGATAATTAAGATACAGTTCCCCTTTATCTATCGCTTTATGCAGATCGTGTTCCAGTACTAACCGATCGAGAAATTGTTGATCCATAGACGAACGGTACATCGTGTACCGGTTCACTTCTCCCCTCGCTTCACACATCGCAACTTGTGCCTGCCTCAGAAGTTCGTTCTCATTCTTTCCACGTTCTGGATAAAGTGAAATACCAATATTCAGTGTAATGTTTAATTGCAAATGCTGCACTTGAAAAGGCTCTTTCATTCGTGAGTGAATATATCGGCAAATAGCGGCAGCTTCCTCTTCTCCTTCCATAAAATTGAGAAAGACAGCAAACTTTTCACCCCGCATCTTTCCTACAAATAATTCCTTAAAGGAATCTTCCCGGAAACGAGCGGCAACCGATTGAAGAACCAAATCTCCAAAAGAATGACCAAGAGATTCGCTAATCGTATGAAAACGGTCAATTTCCAGCACGAATACCGCTTTTGACTTTTCAGGTTCTCGTTTAAGACTACGAGCTAGTTTCTCCGTAAAATAACGCATGTTAGGCAGCTTTGTCAGCTCATCATGATGCGCTATATAATACAGTGACTCCTCCGACTTTTTTAGCCGCTTTCTTGCCTCCTCTAACAGCCGAAAAGGCTCCTCGACAGACGTATAGTACAACGCCCTTAGCAAACAATAAAAGCCAGTCAGCTGAAATAAATGGCCAATACAATTAATCAAGTCATTGACACTTTTATAAGAAGTGAACAGTGAATCACTGATGATCAAATAGATAGAAGCGATCGCCATCATACAATTACGGGTTTTTGCTGTTTTGAACGTCTTGATTAAAATCAATACACAAAAAAGCTGCAATGCGATCGCCGCGTATTGCAGACTATTTTTTAACGCTGTCGTCCCCTCTCCTTCTACTACTAACTCAGGCAGTAACTTAGCAGGGTAAAAAAGAACCGTGACCCAAACAGCTGCGTGAATAAAAGCTAGAAAGTAAGCGATCCAACGATATTGAGAGTTTATCTGCTTTTCTGCCGACACGACAATCAGCAGCAAGCCGCCAGCCTGCATTAAGCGGGAGACCATATAAAACCAAGTAGCTTTATACGGTGAACTTTCCATCAGAAAGAAGGGCATGCCTGTGTAAGTGACTGCATGGAACGTTTCCAATAAACCAACAGAGAAGAAAAGCGCTCCTAACCATAGCCGATGATTCGATAAAATATGTGGAAAGATCATCCACGCTTGAATAGCGATTGTAAAAGATGATGCGATAATGAAGATCTCAAAAATTAAATGGAGCGCAACATAATTCTGTTCTCCAAAAACATCAAATAACGGATCCTGAAACATTACAATAGGGATAAGAAACAAAAGAGGGAGCATCATTCCCCCTCTATTTGCTTTCCAAAATTCATTCTTCGTTTCTTGCCATTCCAAAGGCCCGCCTCCTTCCTCACACTCTAAAGCACATACAGTTTAGTTAAAGCTCCTTCTCCAGCTGCGATAACAGGACAATCACTTGATCAGATGCCCTTTGAAGCTGTTCAAAAGCATGTTGAGCTTCCTCTAAGTTCCCCATTTCATAACTCTGTACAGCTTGTTTTGCATAGTAATGGACGGCTTGATGAGGTTCTTCCAATTGTTGAAAAGCAGATTGATTTTTAATCCGCGGCGGGAGATCTCCATAGTACCATTGTCCGAGTCTGCATGATTCATAGGATGATACTTGCTGAGAATCCATTGTCTCTAAATCCAACAGCATGTTATACACTTTCCACTTCCACAGAAGATGATCGGTTTTTGCTGCTTTAATAATGTCTTTCGCATTCAATTTAATGTTCGTCGTAAAGAAAGTGAGACGATATTCGTCCATTTGCTTGCTCAGTTCAAGAATGACTTGAGCCGTTTGTTTAGCGATATCTTTGGAGAGAGTACTAAGGTCCAATATGGTTGAATTTTTCTGAGCAATTTCCATGACGGCAGAAGTCTGCTCTTCCGTCATAGCCGCAATTTGCGAAGTAGATCCGTTGATTTCCTGCATCGTCGAAACGATCGTTTCCAGTGCCTTATCTGCATGCTGGGCTTCTTTCACACTTCGTTCCACTAATTTCTCGGTATTTCCCATTTGTCGTGTAACGAGGCAGGAGACATTTTGTAATGATTCCATATTGGATGTAATTCGCATCGTTTGTTCTTTCGTATGTTCAGCTAATTTCCGAACCTCCGCAGCGACCACCGCAAATCCTTTTCCATGTTCACCCGCCCGGGCTGCTTCAATACTAGCATTTAAAGCGAGCAAATTCGTTTGGTCGGTAATTTCCCGGATGACTTTCACGATGCTTTGCGTTTGTTCAATCTCTTGATTCAGCTGACTAACTTGCCCCGCTACCTCTTTATATACTTGGCCTACCTGTTGAATATCTCCCAACGCTTCATTGATCACCTGTTTGCTTTGTTCGGCTGAACGGACTGCTTCATCTGTTTTTTCAGCTACTTTAATAGAATGATCAGCTACCTCCATAATGGACGCACTTACTTCTTCCGCAGCAGCTGTGACATTGTGGCTTGCTTCGATCATATTATCCATTTCTGTGATCAGCTGTTTCGTCGTATTAAGCTGTGTCACATCATTGAGCATATCGGAAACACCAAATAAAAAGGCTTTAAACGTTTCTTCCATGTATACTTCCACAATCAGCTGCTGATCAAAAGCCGCTAATTTCTGGATAGCAAGAACAGTCTTCATCATTTTATCAGGACGGTGATGCAGTTGTTCCATAAGTATCGTTGTCATCATTTGAATCAGCAAGTGGTGGGCGGAAATAAAATGTTCGGCTGTCAAGTGAATACGGCTATGTACTTTCCCGACGATAATTCTCGTCATCACATATTCTTTATCTACCTCTGCCTGCAGCAGCTGATCCACATACCGTTCCATCGTCATTCTTAAACGTTGAATCGTAGAATGCTCCATAATGATGTTCCTTAGATGATCAACAGACGTAATGTGCTCGTAAAATTGATTAACAATCTCTTCTTTATAAGACAAAAGGATGGGAGAAGCTTCTTTGACATCATCCAATGTCTCCTGGCTGACACCCATAAAAGCGAGCCGTTCTTTCACCCGCGCTCCCACTTCGGATATTTCTTGTGCATCGGAACTGTCCAAATACTCCATCCATGACTTTGGCCTTTTTGTAAAAAGATTCATCGCTTTCCCCCAATGTTTTTATATCACTATTTCGCCATTTCTCTTCTCAGTTCTTTTTGCTCCAATGGATTCTTTTAAATACTCTTCAAAGTCCTTATTAGATAATGGTTTACTAAATAGAAAACCTTGTCCCTGACCGCATCCGTCCGCATTAAGAATATCCAGCTGTTCTTGGTTTTCAACACCTTCTGCAATGACGTTGATCCCAAGTGTCCGCGCCAATGCCAAGACAGCTTGTACAATCGCCTGACTCTCTTCATTTTGATGAATGTCACGAATAAAGGAAGCATCAATTTTCAATGTATCAACAGGCAAATGTTTGATATAACTGAACGAACTGTACCCTGTTCCAAAATCATCAATCGAAATGTGAACACCTAATTCCCTCAGCGATTGTAACGTATCCGCTGCATGATCGATATCAGCGAACACACTCTCCGTCACCTCCAGCTCCAGCCACTCTGGATCCAATTCTGTTTCCTTTAAAATCCCTTCGATCTTATCCACAATATTTGGATGGGCCAGCTGCCGGACAGACATATTGATGGAGACCTTTAACGGCGGATACCCTTTCTTTTGCCATTCTTTATTTTGACGGCATCCTTGACGAAGCACCCATTCTCCAAGAGGGAGAATCAATCCTGTTTCTTCAGCCAGCGGAATAAATTGATTAGGAGGGATTTTCCCTAGTTCCGGATGATTCCAGCGAACCAGCGCTTCCATTCCAATTAACTCATCTTTGGAAATATCCATTTTCGGCTGATAGTCAATATGAAAATGTTCAAGATGAATCGCTTTTCTCAACTCATTTTCTAAAAGAATACGTTCCAACGACTTCTCTTCCATACTAGCCTCAAACACCGCATATCCATTTCGTCCCCGCTCCTTCACCGCGTAAAGGGCAGTATCGGCTTTATTTAATAGTTCATCCGCTCCTTTTCCGTGATCAGGAAACCGCGCAATTCCGATGCTGCAAGTAAGGGTATATATCTGACCAGCAAGCTCAATCGGTTCTTGAAAATGCGCCTGGATTCTATGAGCAATCCGCTCAATTTCTTCTGTACTTGCTGCATCCGTCAACAAAACCGTAAACTCGTCTCCGCCTAATCGGGCCACTACATCAGTGGAACGAAGAGCCCGCTGAATGCGCTGGGCTGCTTCTGTTAGAATAAAATCGCCGCTCTCATGTCCCCATGAATCATTCACGTGCTTAAACCGGTCTAAATCGATAAACATAACAGCTAGCCGAGAAGAAGAACGTTTTGCCTGATCGACTTCCTTTTGTAAACGATTCATAAATAACCGGCGATTCGGCAGATCAGTCAATGTATCGTGGTAAGCTAAATGGTAAATGAGCCGTTCGGATTTTTTCCGCTCCGTCACATCCCGCATGACGAGCACGAGTTTTTTCACTTTGCCTTCTTCATCCCAAACTGGATTGATTCTCGTTTCCATGTCTTTATATTTATTTTTACTCGTTCGGATACGAAATTCTACGCGGGCAGACGTTCTCCTCTTAGCGGACAACAGCTCGATTTCATTCCGCAAAGAGGATTGATCTTCTTCATGCACCCAATGAAACAATTGACTGGACTGTAATTCAGAAAGATGATGGCCCAGCCATGCTGCATGGGAAGGTGAAACGTATCGGAAACTTCCTTCCGGGTCAATGACCGAGATCAAATCAGATGAATTCTCTGTAATTAAACGGTACTTTTCCTCGCTCCTTCTTATTTCTTCTTCCATTCGTTTACGAGAACTAATATCATTGCGGATCGAAACATACTGATAGGGCTTCCCCTTTTTATTTAAAAAAGGAACAATCGTTGTATCTACCCAGTAAGTGGAACCATCTTTTGCTTTATTTCTAATTTCACCTCTCCAAATTTCCCCGGAGCCGATCGCCGTCCACATTTGTTTGAAAAATCCTTTCGGATGATGATTAGAGTTTAAAATCCGATGATCCTGCCCGATTAACTCTTCCCGTTCGTATTTGGAAATTTTGCAAAACTGATCATTTACGTGAAGAATCTTCCCTTGCCGATCCGTGATCGCAACAATAGAAGATTGATCTAGTGCATATGTGACATCTGTTAACTCTTTCAATACACTTTCAAATGATTCATTTCCCTTCATTAACCGATCTTGCGAATACGAATGCATAGGCAATTTAGACGTCTCAGATTCTTTACTTATCATGTTGCTCCTCCTACCCCTATGTTCAATAAAAAAACCGACCCTAAAAAGCAGAGTCGGTTGCACTAGTTGCTCCAAGCCATTCAAGTGCCCACATACGAATGACTGTTCATCGCTTCCATCATACAATTTTTTATATAGACATGTAATATGTAACTTACAAACCATTATATTCCTACACAATCCATCATAGTTCGATAGACCTAATAAGTCAATCTAAAAATGTGGCAGAGCTTCTAACTTTCCTTGTGTAATTCGGCAACAATGTGACCAATTTCTCGAAGCACTAATTTTTCCATTGCTAACGTGACGGCTCCAGTAGAACCTGGAAGCGAGAACAGCACCGTTTTGTCAGCTACCCCGGCCACTGCTCGGGACATCATCGCTGCGGAACCGATGTCTTCTGTGTAACTAAGATAGCGAAAAAGTTCGCCAAATCCAGTCAGTTCTTTATCAAACAAAGGAGTGACTGCTTCAATCGTCACGTCACGTCTGGCAATCCCCGTTCCGCCGTTGATAATGACAGCATCAATGTCCCGGTCTTGAATTCCTTGTAAAACGATTTGCTGAATCTTTTCTTTTTCATCGGGAACAACGTGATAACGTGCAACGGAATGGCCGGCCGCTGTTAAACATTCTTTAATTTTCCTTCCGCTTTTATCTGTTTCTTCTGTTCTCGTATCACTGACTGTCAACACCTGGCAGGCGACATGCCTCGCTGCCTGCTTTTTATGAGCATGCACTTGCCTCTCACTCATGGACACCATTCCCTTCCTTGTAACTAACCACCAATATAAGACATTTCAATTTTTGGCCGTTTTTTCGCTGTTTCTTCTGTCCGTTCATCAGAATAACGATCCGTCCGGCGCTGCCAGATGGATGCAATGTACTCTTTCACTTCTTCTACTAAAGCGGAAGAACGAAGCACTGGCTTTAAATCGTGGCCTTTCGTCGCAAACAAACACGTGTATAGCTTGCCGTCAGCAGACACTCTTGCCCGGGTACATGTTGAGCAAAATGACTCAGTCACGGATGAAATGACGCCGAACTCACCACTGCCATCCGCGTATATATATCGGTCCGCTACTTCACCATAATATGCTTTATCAACCGGCTTCACAGGAAATTGACGATCGATCCGTTCAACGATTTCTTGTTTGGACACAACAGAGGAAAGCTGCCAGCCATTTGTACTTCCGACATCCATAAATTCAATAAAGCGGAGCGGTATGCCTTCATTTTTAAAGTAGGCGGCCATCGGCAAAATCTGTTCGTCATTTACACCTTTTTTAACGACCATATTTATTTTAATGTCAAGGCCCGCCGACTTCGCCGCTTCGATTCCTTTTAGCACAGTTTTCACGCTGACAGAGCGTCCGTTCATCCTCTTAAAGATGTCGTCATCAAGTGCATCCATGCTAATATTCACTCGCTGCAAGCCGGCATCTTTCAGCTCTTTCGCATATTTCGGAAGCAGCACGCCATTTGTCGTTAGAGCAATGTCTTTGATCATTGTTTTCGTGTATAAATCATGAATCAATTCGGGCAGATCTTTCCGCAGCAGCGGCTCGCCGCCGGTCAATCGGACTTTCTCTACGCCGAGTTCTGTTACCGCCTGAACCACTCGAATGATCTCTGAAAAGGATAAATAGTGCTCTTTCGGTAAAAACGGATAATCTGGGCCAAAAATCTCAGCCGGCATACAATAAGAGCAGCGGAAATTACACTGATCCGTCAAGGAAATCCGAATGTCTCTCAGCGGTCTGTTGAATTGATCTTTTACTTGCTTCATTCAATTCCCCTTTCTGGATGCCGCATAATTTTGCAGATTTCCGTTAATATAGCGGATCACTTGACCCATCAGCAAATAATTGACTGTAGGCATCCTTCGTATTAATATTTTCAAACCAGTTGTCAGCTGATTGTAATTCAACTTCAGTTAGTTGTTTCACATTTATTTTCTGTAAGAAATCCAGCATTCGGTAATTACCATCACTGAGCTGTTTCGTTACAATTGAAAAAACCCTTTGATGATAAACACCAACAAGCGGCTGCATCCTCCCCGCGATATTTGGGATAACAGCATCATATGCTTGGTCCGCAGCTGCTGCCAGCCGGCCTGTCACTTCTTTATTTACTAACGGCATATCACAAGGAAGAACGATGTACCAATTCGCCTTAAACTTCTTCATCACACTATACAAGCCAGCCAGCGGCCCTTTTCCGCAATAAGGTGCTGCATCTTCCATAACCTGAACAGCTGATTGCCGGCTGAATTGATTTGTAAGTGACGGATGACTGATAATGACGACTTCATCTGTAAAAGGAACGAGAGCTCGGATAGAGTACTCATAAAAATAATGGCCTTCGTATCGTACGAACGCTTTCGGCTCACCAAATCGTCTCGATTCTCCTCCAGCAAGTACGACACCGAGCCACTGCTTCTTGTTTTCCGCAGCCAACCTTCTTACCCGCCGCTCACTGGCGGAATAAGAGCGACCGTATCCCCAGATTGAATCATGTCATCTAAATCAGCATACTCTTCATTGACAGCTACAATTAATGTATCTGTATGAATCGAATACTTTTCATTCAGTTCATTTAATAATTCCCTCACTGTCAATTCATTATGCTGAAGTTCCACCTGCTCTTTTCCCACTTGTTCTTTTAAATGAGCAAAACAAAGAACGTTAATCATGAATTTGCACTCCTTTCGGCTTTCCTTCTGGATAAGCTTTCGTTTCCAGTTGATTCCCAATCCATTGTTCTCCATCTTCCCAATGCTCTTTCTTCCATATCGGCACAATTTGCTTAATTCTTTCAATCGCATATTCACTCGCCCGAAAGGCATCTTTACGGTGCGGTGTCGATACAGCAATGACAACCGCAATATCGGAAATAGTGAGATGTCCCGTTCGATGCGTAATAGCCGTCTTTGCATCAGGCCATTTTTGACTGATTTCCTCACCAATCTTTTGCAGCTGCTTTTCAGCCATCGACTGATACGCTTCATATGTTAACGACAGCGTTCGGCGGCCGTGCGTATATTCTCTGACTGTGCCAATAAAATTAGAAATAGCTCCCGCTTCAGGCCGAGTAACTTTCTTCGTTACTTCTTCAATCGAAATCGGCTGATCGGTCACAACGAACATTCGTTCCACTTCATCTTCACTCCCTGTCTATTCATAAACTATTAGCGTCTTGTCCATGTTACAATGAAAAAGAAAATAACTGTTGAAAAGAGGGTTCCTATGTCTGAGTTTACTCATTTTAATGAACAAGGAAGAGCAAAAATGGTCGATATTACTGAAAAACAGCCATCTAACCGCTTAGCTGTTGCTCAAACAAGCATCCTTGTGAATGAACAAATTTACGAGCAAATCACCAATCATACCATTAAAAAAGGAGACGTTCTCGCGGTCGCCCAAGTCGCCGGTATTATGGCAGCCAAACAGACGGCGATGCTCATTCCTATGTGCCATCCCATTCCAATCAGCGGTGTCGACATTACGTTTGACTGGTCAATTGAAGAGTCCGGCTATCGGTTATCCATCACCGTTTCTGTGAAAACAAAAGGCAGCACAGGTGTGGAAATGGAGGCTCTTACGGCAGCTTCTGCCTGCGCTTTAACGGTATACGACATGTGTAAAGCCATCGATAAAGGCATGGTGATCGGTCCGACCTATTTAATCGAAAAACACGGCGGCAAAAGCGGCGATTTTCACCGAAATGAGCCTGTCCGCTAACCGAACAGCTTCGCGTAATATTTTTTCGCTTCTGCCCCATCATTCGTTCCATGAATCAGCACCCGTCCGTCATAGAATACGGCAAGCCGATGAGGAGAAAAGTGAATCGTTACCATGTATGGATTGCGTGTAACCTTATAACCTTGCTTAGAAAAAGCGTCTTCTAGTTCTAAAAGATTCACTTTCCTCGCATGGGCTGGACGGATCTGTACCGTATTTCTCCCACACAGTACAGATGTTTTCACTAAATTCTCGTGAGACAAATATGGGTAAACCGGTGATTCACCGCATGTGGGGCAGGTTTTTCGTTTGACTTTGCTTACATTAATTTCTTTGTGCATATTCTTCCAAAGATCAAACATGATCAGTTTATCATTTAATGACTGCCAGTCTTCCACTAATATTTTCATCGCTTCAGTCACTTGATAAGAAACAACATGAGTAACTGCCGGGCTGATAATTCCTGCTGTATCGCACGTATGCCCGCTTCCGACTGCTCCCCGCTCCCATAAACAGCGAAGACATGGCGTCTGTCCAGGAAGAATGACGAATACCATCCCGTGGCTTCCCGTACAGGCTCCGTAAATCCATGGAATACCGAGCTGATGAGCAGCATCGTTGATCACTAGCCTTGTTTCATAGTTATCCGTTGCATCGATGATCAAATCTGCCTCTTCTGCTAAACCCAGCAGTTCAACGTACGACGCATCGATCACTTCGGCTTGGACAGCTACAGCTGAGTTAATCGCCGCCAGTCTTTGTTTCGCAGCAACCGCTTTTGGAATAGCAAGTTTCGCATCTTCCTCACTGTATAGCTGCTGCCGCTGCAAATTACTTTCCTCCACGTAATCACGGTCAACAATCGTCATTCGGCCGACTCCCGCCCTTACAAGCGCCTCTGCATTCCCCGTGCCGAGCGCTCCCGCACCGATGAGAAGCACATGCTTATTCTGTAATTTTTTCTGACCTTCTGCACCAATAGGAGAAAACAGTTCTTGCCTTGAATAACGTCCCTGCATTTTGACCTCCCTTTCTGACGGCAAAACTTATCGTTTAAACGGAATTTCCAACATGATCGTTTTTCCCTTTTCTAGAGGTATCTGTTCCATTCGTGTTTTGAAAAGCAAGTGCCCCAAGATCACTTGAAATCATTTACCTTAGTGTATCAAATATTTGAACAATTTGCTGTTTTTCAGTCCTTTAATTCATCATCATTCGTTTTCCCTTTATGCGTTTCTGCCGTTTTTCCAAATCAAAAACACTATCTCATTCTTACCATAAGAAAAAGATAGTGTTCTCCATATAGAGGATTATTCCCTTATCGTGAGAAGAAGGATTCAGGCTGTCGACCAACGCTCGCTTTTTCCCTTGTTTACCTGTCTATCGTGCTCATCATTCCGCCTGAGTATAGCTAACATACACTGTGTCTACACACTCTGAGTCAGCAACTTTTCATGTGTTCTTAAGCTGTTGTCCAACATAATCTATAAACCAATCTACATACATTCCTTCCTCAGTGAGCAGAAAAACAGGGTAATCCCGCCGCTCCCCTGCAAGCCGCTGCCAGCTGATCACAGCTTGAATATTTTTCAGCTGATCGAGCAATGGAAGATCTTTCTTCTCTTTAATTAACACGATTTTTGGATATTCCGCTTGTTTGTACCCTTCAATTAACAGCAAATCAACAGGAAGACAGCGGTACAGCGCAAGAATGTCTTCGAGTGTCCATTCTGCTTTTTCAGCGGTGATTTGCAGCGTCCCGCCGCCTTCCACACCGGCAGCAAGTGCGCCGGCCTGCCGGTGTTGCCCGCTGTCCTTTTGATCTTCAGCAAGTGTCGGCCTCCCTCCATGACCATGGTGTTTTAAAGAGGCGGTTGTCCAATTTCGGCACTTCGCTGCTTGAATGAGCTTCGTCATCAGCGTTGTTTTTCCGCTGTTTTGATAGCCCACCACTTGCAGAACCGGCTTACTCACTCCCACGGCCACTCACTTCCTTCATGTGAATCCAGCAGCAGCACATCGACTATGTCTTCTGTTTTAAATCCCCTCGTTCCACCCGGCAGCACCATCAATACGTCTGTATAGGCGAGTACAGCTACTGCGTTGGATTTATTAAAGCCGCTCGGATCTACCCGCAGCACACCGTCTGTCAGATCGATAGAACTTCTGACGAAACGAGTAAACGGGTTAGGTTTCAAAAAGTCTTGTGCCAGTTCCGCCTTCACCTTTTTTAGGTGAGGCTTCTCGGAGAACGAACGGTGGGAAATCACTGGACGGACAAATAGTTCAAAGCCAACATAGCAGGCGGATGGGTTTCCTGACAAACCGAATAAAATTTTCTCACCCGTCTTAGCAACCGTCGTGACACTGCCCGGCCGCATAGCTACTTTATTAAATAGGACCTCTGCTCCAATTTCCTTATACACATCCGGCAGTAAATCATAGTCGCCAACGGAAACACCGCCGGTAGTAATAAGCATATCAACTTTTTGCAGCGCTTCTCCAACAGCTGAAAGGCAAAGATCCAGCTGATCGGGCAGCTTGCCGAGATAAAGCGGCTCGGCCCCGGCCCGTTCAATTTGAGCTAAAATCATATGGGCATTGCTGTTGCGGATTTTCCCTGGCTGCAGCGGTTCGTTCACATCCAGCAGCTCTGATCCGGTTGCGAATACACCGATGACCGGCTTTTCTGCCACTTCCACCATGTGGTAACCGAATGTCGCCAATAGCGCCATGACACCTGGGTTAATATATTCACCTTTTTGAACGAGCACTTTTCCTTCTTCTGTATCTTCCCCGGCAAAAGAAATATTGTCGCCAGATGAAAACGGCCGTTTAATCGTCATATACTTGTCTGTTCCCTCGGTATGCTCCGTTGTCAGTTCAAACATAACGACTGCATCACAATCTTCAGGAACTTGTGCGCCTGTCATAATTCTGACTGCTTCCCGTTCTTGCAATTCGCCTGTAAACACAGACCCGGCTCCGATTTCACCAACGACCCGAAACGTCACTGGATGGTCCTTTGATGCCGCCTTGGAATCTTTAGCGCGAATAGCAAAACCATCATACGGAGAACGGTCAAATGGCGGGACCGGATGACTTGCGATAATATCTTGAGCGAGCCGGCGGCCGTATGCTTGATCAATATGTATCGTTTCTTTCTTTCCGCTTCCGGCGGCCGTCATCACTTTTCGTACAGCCTCGGCAACGGTAATCGGTTTTCTTATCTCCAACTTCCCTATCCCCTTTTTATCTATTAGTTATCCCTCTCCAAAAAGCAGCGGCTCTTCATCACAGCTATGGATTTCATTGACGAGCAGCAAGCCGGTGAAGCGATCAATGACTGCCCTTGTTACACCATCTGCAGTCAGCTGTTCCCACAACCCCTTAGCCAACCTGCATAGCAGGTCATGAATACTTATTCCAATTGTATCGCAAAGCAGCTTAGGGATCAAAATTCCAGCTACATGGAGGAAGAAAACGAAGATAATCCCTCAGTGAGACAGAAGGCTTCCCCATTTTAGTTTTTTCTTTTTCAAAAATTCACTCAATCTTGCAGACCAGCCAAATTGATCCGTATTACTGATAAAAAATGGCGTTTTCTATCTTGTAAATCTATTATTTGGCTGCTTATTAGAGGGTTTTTATTTTTGAATTTCGCACATAGTGAAATGAGTTCTGTTATAAGATGTAACGATCTCTATTTCATAATAAAACTATAAAAAAGAACAGCCAATTTTGACTGCTCTTTTTATACTTTATAGCGGACGATTCTCGAATGGCGGCTCTACCGGTTTTGGAGCTGGTTTTGCCCATTCGAGTGCCGGTGTATCCTTGCGGGCGATTTGGTAAACGCCTGCGCTCACTACTTTTGCCATGTTTTCCATTTTTTCTTTGCTGATTTTATCGATGGTATCAGTTGGCTGATGATATTCCGGTTCTAGAGGAGCATAGCTAAAGGCGGCAGCTTGGATTCCTCTCTCATGAAACGGCTGGTGATCACTTCGGCCGACTTTTCCATAAGTAAGCGGCTTAAATACACGCATGCCCGCTGAAGCACCAGTATTGGTGACCACATTTCGCTTCCCATCGACTGTGAACATAATCATGTCACCGGCGTTTTTGCTGCCGACCATATCAAAGTTAAACATGCCGACAGAACGGGCAGCCTCTTCTGCGGTTAAAGTAGACACGTAATGATAAGAACCGAGCAAACCAAGTTCTTCTGCACCAAATGTAATAAAGCGAATTTCCGTATCTGTTTGTTGGCTGCTTAATATACGGGCAATCTCAAGGTTCACTCCTACACCAGATGCATTATCACTGGCACCAGGTGATCCCGGCACAGAATCATGATGCGACCCAACGTACAAAATCTGGCCGGTATCATGATTTGTGTGGGCTTTTTTCGTTGCAATCACATTATGAGAAGTTTTCGTAACGATGCCTGCTCCAATGACTTTCACCGTGGCTGTAACAGCTTGTCCCTCATCGAGAAGAGTCTTTAATGCTACCCCTTCCTCTTGTGTCAAACCGAGTGTAGGGACATAATTTCCGGATGAAGGAATGCTGCTTTTAAGCGTGCCGGCTGTATTATTGTAAATGAGCACAGCTTTTGCTCCAGCAGCTGCGGCATTAGCTGCTTTATCTGCAAAAGTAAGCTCTCCTCGTTGTATTAATACAATTTTTCCTGTTACATCTTTTCCGGCAAAATCAGACGCTGTTCCAAGTCCTGCGTAGACAACTTCACTCGTTACACCTTCATCTGGAGTATTAGGAGAGTATCCAAATACATGCGGCTCAAATTTCTTCCCCGTTATTTCATTGATTTCAAGAGACACATCTTCTGCTTCCTTATAGGTTTGGAATTTGAATGGCTGAATGTCTACATCCAGGCCATAAGAGCGGTACTGATCGGCAATATAATCGGCTGCTCTTTTTTCTGCATCAGTTCCCGCTGCCCGCTCACCGATACCGACCGATAATTCGAATACATGCCCATATATTTTTTCGGCATCTATTTTTTTAACGATTTTATTGTCAAATGCCTGTGTGGCCGCTTGTCCTTTAATAGGCGTTTGATAAATCGCCAGCGGCATCATCACCATTCCCGCTGCCAGCGTTCCCGATAAAACTGCTTTTTTCCACTTGTTCATCTAAATCCCCCTCACTTCTTATTTTCCATTCATCGTTTCTTGTCTATGCAATGATGCTTGTTGTTAATAATCTTACAGCAAAGGAAATATTCCCAAAATAGGCTATTTTCAGTATATTTGAATAGATACCTAGTGTTTTAGTACTTTATTAGGATCAAAGATATTCCTCTTGCATCCATCAATTTTTTTCATACAACACTTTTTATATGCTATACTACAAAAAAGTTCAGTAAATTCCAATTTTTCAAAAAGGAGTCATTATTGATGAATATACATCCTCAATTTAACGGTAAAGTATGCCTTGTCACTGGGGCAGGAAGTGAGGCGGGTATTGGCTTTGCTTCCGCAAAAATCATTGGACAGCTCGGCGGGAAAGTAGCGGTTACGTCAACGACTGAGCGGATTTATGAGCGGGAGAAAGAATTAAAAGAGCTCGGTATTGATGCAAAAGGCTATACAGCCGATCTAATGGATTTTGAGCAAGCGGGACAGCTCGTACAAAAAATTGTACGTGACTATGGCAAAATCGATATTCTTATTAACAATGCTGGTATGGGACAAGTCGGTTCACCAGAAAAATTTATTCCTTTTGTCGAATTAGATGCAGAAGAATGGAATCTTTCTATTTCACGAAATCTATCTACCTGCTTTCACGTAACACGGGCGGTTCTTCCGCAAATGATTACGAATGAATACGGCAGAATTGTAAATGTTTCTTCTGTAGCCGGACCGCTCGTCAGCAACCCTGGGGAATCCGGATACAGCGCAGCAAAAGCGGCTATGGTCGGCATGAGCAAAGGCATTGCCATTGAAGTCGCTAAACACAACATTACGGTAAACAATGTAGCTCCAGGTTGGATTGCTACTGGAGCACAAACTGATCACGAAAGAGCGGCCGGCGAGAATACACCGATGGGCAGAAATGGCCGGCCCGAGGAAGTGGGCCATTTAATTGCATTTTTAGCCTCTGAACAAGCATCTTATATTACAG
The DNA here is from genome assembly GCF_044891285.1 of Bacillus lumedeiriae. Lineage (NCBI taxonomy): Bacteria > Bacillati > Bacillota > Bacilli > Caryophanales > Bacillaceae > Bacillus > Bacillus lumedeiriae. Next base: position 34,690 of record NZ_JAUIYO010000017.1, on the reverse strand, counting down.
GGCAGCTCTTCGTTGTTGATGGTGGAAATACGATTCAAGATTATAAAGGCCCGCGGGAAGATTATTATTAAACGCTGCCTTCAACCTATTCCAGATTACTCCATTATCCAACTCTCCATTTCTTCATGAATAAATGAAAAGAAAACAGGGAATCCTGGTAATAAATTACAACCTTCCAACGAATTTTCCGACCATTGAGAAACAACAACGGAAGGTTGTAAATTTATATCAATAGCGGAGTAAAAAAATATGCCTAACATTTTGTTCTATTTGACTTTTGGAATGATCGTTATCTTATTTATTGTCTTTCTATTTATGCTGATTGGCTGGCGGTGGATCATGAAAATAGTTGTGAGAAAAACAGCTAAAATTATTTTAACCGACAGTTATCAAGAAAATCTGATGGAACTGATGCCAGGCCTTCGGCATATGGGTGTTCAAAATGTGATTGAAAATAGCTTACGTGCAGAAACGGGAGATGTCCTTCACCGCCCGCTTGGTTCTTCAAAAAAATGGCCTCACTTCGATCCGATTACCTTTATCCCTGCACAGACGTCCCCGTTTGCAGTCAGCGGCGATGAAGAAGTGGATGTAAGTGTTACCATTGGACCGAAAGCAAAAAAGCCAATGAACATTCAAATTCCGCTCATGATCAGCGGAATGGCTTATGGCATCGCATTTAGTGAACAAGCTAGACTCTCTTTGGCAGAAGCGGCTAAAAATGCAGGAACAGCCCTGAATTCTGGTGAGGGCGGCGTGATGCCTGAAGAAATAAACACAGCTGGAAAGTATATTTTACAATTTTCCAAAACCGAATGGGCGAAGGAAGATGAACTGATTAAACGTGCCGATATGATTGAAATAAAGCTCGGACAAGGAGCGCTTCTTGGAATGGGCGCCAGAATTTCACCTGACAACTTAACAGGACGTGCCCGTGATATTATGGGGCTCAAAGAAGGCGAAACGGCGGTGATCCATGAACACTTTTTCGAAAACCAAACGTTAAATGATTTGAAAGAGCTGGTGGACAAACTTCGCAAACTGACAGGCGGCGTGCCGATCGGTGCCAAAATAGGAGCAGGCGGTAAAATTGAAGAAGACATTGATCATTTACTTGAGATGGGCGTCGATTATATTGCCATTGATGGCGGACAAGGAGCTACACATGGTGCCCCTCCTATTTTAGCTGATGACTTCGGAATTCCGACATTACATGCCGTTGTCCGGGCAAGCAATCATTTGGAAAAAAGAAAGATGAAAGATCAAATCAGCCTTATTATCGCTGGAGGCATGTTAGTACCCGGTCATTTTTTAAAAGCATTGGCACTCGGTGCGGATGCTGTGTATTTAGGCTCTGCTATATTATTCGCTGTCTCACATGGGCAATCCATTAATGCGCTCCCCTTTGAACCGCCGACACAAGTGGTTTGGAATGACGGTAAATTCAAAGATCAATTTAAGACGGAAGAAGGAGTAAAAACGGCGGAAAAATTCTTAACGGCCAGCACGGAAGAAATGAAAATGGCTTTAAGAGCTATGGGAAAACACTCTTTAAAAGAGTTGTCAAGAAAAGATTTAGTATCGTACGACGAGTTGACTGCCCAAATGGTTGGCATTCCATTTTCATTTGAACCATGGGAAGATACAAATAAGGAGAAATGAGTAATTTCACGAATTGCCGTTTCTCCTTTTTTCCATTCCTCTATTTACCTCAAAACTTGCACAGCTTAAATAGTTTGTAGTGCATATGAATGTTCGTCCCCTCTTTTCCGTGAACATATCAAATAATAAAATCGCGATCATTGCTTGTCCGTTATTTGATCAAACCAGCTTACAACACGCCTTCATCTGTAAATGAATAAACATCAAATCAGCTCGTGTTAGAACCTGCTTGCTTTTTTTTTCTTGACAACGCCGACGACTAGTAACAATAGTGGAAGAACAACCTGATAAAAATTTGCGTAAAATGGAAGAACAGTGTCTTCATAACGGCTAAATGCCATCATATTAGGTACGGACCAAAAGCTCAGTTGGACAATGAGAATGCCTATCGGCCAGACAATCGGCCGGTAATCCGCAAGGTTCAGCCACTGCGCAGTACCTAAAACAACCACATAATAAAACACTGAAATTTTGACAAAAGCACCCACAATCCAAACAGCCATGACAACGGCATCCAAATTTTCGAAAAAATCAGCGTAGCTGATGTATCGGCTTGCATTCATCAAAGGATACGTCTTAGAGGCTGTTGTTATACCGAGTACAAAAAGAACCGTAAGATTCACTACGACTAATGTGATCATCACGCCAAACGTCGTAATCATGCTGTATTTCATTCCCTTTTCCCGATCTGCTAAAAATGGAAGAAAAAAAATGATCAGAAACACTTCTGTCAGCCAGGAGCTTGGCATCATCGCACCTTTGATCGGAGGCACTACTCCTCCTTCTAATATAGGAAATATATTTCCAAACTCAAAATAAGGACTTAATAAGAAGACCATCACGATAAGCGGAATAACAAAGACAGGAAAAAACAATTGGGCTATTCTTCCGAGCACCTCTATTCCTCCATAGACGACGAATGCGCAAAGAAATACCATTGATGCAATAATGACAATAAGTGGAGTTTCGAACAAAAATGAGTTTACGATAAACTCACCGTATGCGCGCGTAATTTCTCCCGTGCTTTGGAGGTAATACGCTAAAATAAAAAAGCCGAGAACCTTTGCTGGAATCTGGCCAATAATCTGTCCGGTAAACTGAATGACCGTTTGATTCGGATATAGTTTGGATAATCCAACAGCTATGTAAACTGACACAAATCCGGGAAGAGCCGCTAAAATAGGCGACAGCCATAAGTCTTGTTTCGCGTAGGCCGCCGTAATGCTTGGAACCGAAAGAATCGCCGTAGCGACAACCGCAGGGTACAGCAGCATCGCCATCTGCAGCGCTGAAATTTTGCCCTTTTCCATCCTCTTCCTCCTTTCTGTACATACACCGAAAAGTGTACTCACGTCGTTTATCACAGCTGTACTTTTCTATAGACGATGTTTCAGCAAATGCTAAATCAACTCGTTTGAGAGGCCGCCTGCTTTCTTTTTCGTATAATAGCAATCACTAATAAAAGCAGGGGGAGCACCATTTGAATGAACAGCGAATAAAAAGGGAAGGTCGCGACATTATAATGGTTAATTTCCATCATGTTAGGGAGTGACCAAAAGCTAAACTGTACGATCAAAACTCCTAATGGCCAGACAATCGGCCGGTAATCCGCAAGATTCAGCCACTGGGCAGTTCCTAAAGCAGCAGCATAATAAAAGACGGAGATTTTGACAAAGGCCCCAATGATCCACACAGCCATGATGACAGACTCTACATTTTCGAAAAAGTCTCCGTAGCCGATATATCGTGCTACATTCAGCACTGGGTATGCCTTAGAGGCTGTCGCTGCGCCAAGCGTCAAAAGGACAACAAGATTGACAATGACTAACGTCACCATGACAGCTGACACCGTTATCATTCCATATTTCATTCCTTTATCCTGATCCTTCAAAAAAGGAAAAAGAAAACTGATTAGAAAAAATTCCGCGAACCAGCCGCTCAACACAACTGCCCCTTTCATTGAGGGAACGATCCCTCTCTCTAATACCGGAAGTATATTTCCAAGTTCAAAATTTGGACTTACTATTGGAATAAACAAGAGAAACGGAATCACAAAAAGTGGAAAAAACAGCTGTCCTGCTCTTCCTACTACTTCCAATCCCCCGTATACAGTCAATGCACAAAGAAATGTCATCGATGCGATCATGACACTAATCGGTGTTTTGAGCAAAAAAGAGCCAACGATAAACTCTGCATACACTCTGAGAATCTGCCCAGTAATCTGGATATAAAAAAATAAAATAAAAAAAATGAAGACTTTTCCAAACAACCGTCCAATGATCTGTTCACTCATTTGAATGATCGTTTGACCTGGATAAATTTTATATAATAGAAAAGCCATAAAAACCGGCATAAATCCGCCAATGGATGCTAAAATAGGCGACAGCCATAAATCTTGTTTCGCGTAGGCCGCTGTAATGCTTGGAACCGAAAGAATCGCCGTAGCGACAACTGCAGGGTACAGCAGCATCGCCATCTGCAGCGCTGAAATTTTGCCCTTTTCCATCCTCTTCCTCCTTTCTGTACATACTTCTCCAAATAGAATCGCAACAGTTGCTTTTCTATAGATTATGTTCAAATGAAATACTCCAAGTTAACCCGCTTTAGAGCCTGCCTGCTTTCTTTTCTTGACTACAGCGACCATTAATAAAAGCAAAGGAATCACCGTTTGAATGAGGAGTGCGTAGAAAGGAAAGGCGGCAATGTTATAATGACTGATCTCCATCGTGTTAGGTAATGACCAAAAACTAAATTGTACGAGAAAAATTCCTATGGGCCAGACAATTGGCTGATAATCCGCAAGATTCAACAACTGAGCCGTACCTAAAACAGCGGCATAATAGAAGACAGATATTTTGACAAAGGCCCCGACGATCCACACGGCCATGATCACAGACCCTAAGTTTTCGAAAAAGTCAGCATAGCTAATGTATTCGCCTGCAGTCATAAGTGGATACTCTTTAGAGGAAATCGTTGCACCAAGTGTAAAAAGCATAACAAGATCTACAATGACTAACGTAACCGTAACAGCTAAAACTGTCATCATTCCGTGTTTCATCCCCTTCTTCTGATCTGCTAAAAAAGGGAGAAGAAACGTGATCAGAAAAAACTCCGTGAACCATCCACCCGTCACAATCGCCCCCTTAACAGGAGGCATCATACCTTCCTCTAAGATCGGGAGCACATTTCCAAGTTCAAAATTTGGACTTAATAGGGGGACAAACAAAAGGAGTGGCATAACAAAAAGCGGAAAAAACAGTTGAGCAGCTCTTCCTACTACTTCCACCCCCCCGTATACGGCCAATGCACAGAGGAATGTCATCGATGCAATGATTACGGTAATCGGAGTTTGAAATAGAAAAAAACTGACAATGAATTCAGCATAATCTCTAACAATTTCCCCAGTAATCTGGATATAAAAAAATACGATAAAAAAACTGATCGCTTTCCCCGGCAGCCAGCCAATGACCTGCTCACTGATTTGAATGATTGTTTGGCCCGGATACAGCTTATGCAATCGAACAGCAATAAAAACAGTCACAAATCCGATAAGGGAAGCTAAAACAGGCGACAGCCATAAATCTTGTTTCGCATATTTCGCTGTAATACTTGGAGCCGAAAGAATAGCGGTAGCGATAATGGTAGGGTATAGCATCATGGCCATCTGAAGCGATGAAATTTTCCCTTTCTCCATCCTCTTTCCCCTTTCCGTGCACTGACCAAAAATATAATCATGCTGCTATTACGACCACTACTTTTCTTTAAACTATGTTCAAATGACAACCACCCAGTTAACCCGCTTTACCCCCCGCCTGCTTTCTTTTCTTGATGACAGCGATTACTAATAAAAGCAAGGGAACCATCGTTTGAATGAAAAACCCATAAAAAGGGAACGTTAAAATGTTAAAACGGCTAATCTCCATTGTGTTAGGGAATGACCAAAAGCTAAATTGTACGAGAAAGATCCCTACTGGCCACACAATTGGCCGGTAATCCGCAAGATCTAGCCACTGGGCAGTGCCTAAAACAGCTGCATAATACAATACAGAAACTTTAACAAAAGCTCCAATGATCCAAACAGCCATAATGACTGCTTCTACGTTTTCAAAAAAATCAGCATAACTAATGTATCGGCCCGCATTCATAAGCGGATACTCTTTAGAGGACGTTGTTACACCAAGTGTCCAAAGAACAACCAGATTGACGACGGTTAACGTGACCATAACAGCCAACACTGTCATCATTCCATATTTCATTCCCTTGTCCTTATCAACTAAAAAAGGAAGGAGAAAGATGATCAGAAAAAATTCTGTGAACCATCCGCTCGTCACAATCGCTCCCTTAATTGGCGGCAGCATTCCTCTCTCTAATATTGGAAGCATACTTCCAAGTTCAAAATTTGGACTTAATAATGGGACGAACAAGAGAATCGGAATCACAAAAAGAGGGAAAAATAGCTGGGCCGCTCTCCCTACTACTTCTAATCCTCCATATACCGCCAGCCCACAAAGGAGTGTCATAGATGCAATGATTACAGTAATGGGAGTTTGAAACAAAAACGAACTGACAATAAACTCAGCGTACTCTCTGATGATTTCCCCATTAATATGGATATAAAAAAACAGAATGAAAAAGCTAATCACTTTTCCTAATACTTGTCCAACAATTTGTTGACTCATTTGAATGATCGTTTGATCTGGATAGAGCTTATGTAATCGCACAGCAATAAAAACGGTTATAAATCCGATGAAAGACGCTATAATAGGCGACATCCATAGATCTTGTTTCGCATATTTCGCTGTAATACTCGGAACCGAAAGGATCGCTGTAGCGACAATCGTAGGGTACAGCAGCATCGCCATCTGCAGCGATGAAATTTTGCCCTTCTCCATCCTCCTTCTCCTTTCCATCAACGTGCCGAAAAATAACACACTGTCAACCATAGAAGCTTACTTTTCCATAAACTTTCCAAACGGCTTAAAAATAGCTTCTATCCATGTAACCGGGCCAGCCATATGCTCGAGCTCGAACATAGACAGTCCTAAGCCGATGAGAAGCAATATGCTAAATACCCATTTGTCTTTTTTAGGAGTTTTCTTCATTTTCGGCCATTGAAATAAAACGATCACGAAGATGATAACAGCAGTAGCAAAAAATGCCCCCCACCTCATTGTTTTCGTACCTCCCTTCTTCCCTCAGATTCATTAATGTTTCCTTGTCTAAGAATGTGTGCTTTGACGTCCACATCTACTTCCACTTCAGGCAGTACTTCATCCCAGCGATGTGCGACCCGCCTCCATTGTTTTGGATACTTTCGATGAAACTCTTTGCCGAAATCTACAATATCCGCTTTCAGCTCATGCTGTACGGGCTTGATTGCCGAACCGATACGCTTTTTGATCGCATCTTCATACGCTGTTGTCACCTTTGCTAATGATTTAGGATTGTTAAGATCTAAATTTGTACCGTTTTGTATGACGCTTCCTTCCGTCTGCACCTTCACAAACATTTTCCACTTCTCACCTTGAATTTTTGGAATGAGATCAACTTTAATTGACACTGGGTTTAAAGAGATACTTCCCTTTAACTCTTTCGTTTTGACAGTTATCGTATAGTTCTTCACTTCATTCCTTATCCATAACAGCCCTCTCGTTTTCTTCTGGGACAGATGACCAATCATTCGATCTTTTTTAAACACAGCTGTTGCAAAGATTTTCGGATACTCGTAGGAGCCCTCATCATCTTTTTCTGTTGCTACTTTCAAATATGGAAGAGCCGCTGCCCGGGCTTCACCTGTCAGCATTTCGTCCATAGTTTGTAACGTCACTTTCATTCCAATGCCTAATTTCACCTGCTCTCGAACAGTTTCCGAGGAATCACGTTCCAGCCTTGTCTGCAATTCAAGAATACGTTTTGCTTTTCCTTTGCTGACAAATACATCTGCCCGTTCCCTTGGCTGTGGATGGCGAAGCAGGAAATCAACATGATCATGTATACCATCCTTCGCTGCCTTTTCACCAAAGATAAATACTTTACATTGTCCCCAAAATACTTTACGGGGCAATTCACTTTGTATCTTCGACAAGGCCTCTGCCACATTAGCGCCTGTCTGAGATGTAACTAAGGTCGTCTTTCCAGCACCTCCTCCTTGACCCCCTCCCTGTTGAGAGCCTCCTCCTAATGATTTAGGAACAACCACTTGGAGGGACAGCTGAATTTGTTTATCTCCCTTTTTATCAATCGCTGCTGCTGTCACGATGGCTAAGTCATTAATCTCTGTTCGATCCCAACAGCCGGTTAATAAAAAAAGTGATCCGCTTAAGGAGCATAGCAGCAGAATCCTTTTCATAAAACGATTACCTTTCACTAGCACGGTTGATCACCTTTTTCATTCGTTATTCGTTTCCCCTCCCTTGTTCGGGCTCGGTGCTTGATTCGGAGCCTGACGATATAAATTAGATCCTCCAGGGAACTTTGGACGTGTGTCCATCATCCACCAAGGAGCTCTCCATAATACATCCTTCAGCTCCCGGACTTTTAGCGGTGCCAATGGTGCCAAATAAGGCTCACCAAAAGAACGCAGGCTGCATAAATGAATCACGATAGCAATGAGCCCCATTGTGACTCCGAGCAAACCCAGTGTGCCTGCAAGAAAAATAAACGGAAAACGAAGCATCCGAATGGTAATTCCAGCGATATAATCAGGAATCATAAAAGAAGCAATCCCTGTAATCGCTACAACAATAACCATTGGCGCCGAAACGAGCCCTGCTTGAACGGCCGCCTGTCCAATGACGAGTGCTCCGACGATACTGACAGCGGCCCCCACTTGTTTTGGCAAGCGGACCCCCGCCTCTCTGAGTGCCTCAAAAGTAATTTCCATGAGGAGCACCTCGATGATCGCTGGAAAAGGAACGGTTTCCCGAGAAGCAGCAATACTTAACAATAAAGCACTTGGCACCATCTCTTGGTGGAATGTCGTCACAGCTACATACAGAGAAGGTAGAAAGAGAGCGACTGCAAGGAACAGGTAACGAAGCCAGCGAATAAGCGTACTGATCAGAAAGCGTTGATAATAGTCCTCTTGTACTTGCATCAAAGAGAAGAAAGTAACGGGAGCAATTAACGTAAATGGCGTGCCTTCTACTAAAATAACCACACGTCCCTCTAGTAGATTCGCACAAGCAACATCCGGCCGTTCGGTTGACAGAATCTGGGGAAAAGGCGAGTATGGATTATCCTCAATCATCTCTTCAATGTAACTGCTTTCCAAGATCCCATCTATCTCAATTCGTTTTAACCGATTAGCGGTCTCCTCAATGAGCGTCTGATCAGCAATTCCTTCAATATAGGCAAGAGCAACAGTCGTCCGTGTATAGTTTCCGATTTTCACAGACTGGATTTTTAGCGCCGGACTTTTAATAATGCGCCGCAATTGTGATGTACTTACTTGCAGCGATTCCGTAAAGCCTTCACGCGGTCCGCGAACAACTGCCTCTGCTTCAGGTTCTTCAATACTGCGTTTTTCCCATTTTGGAAAACCTAAGGAACAGGCAGCTTGTTCTCCCTCGCATAGAAGAATAGGGTTTCCCATTGAAATGGACTCAATGCAATCTGCTAATAAGTTTACTCTTTTCACTTTAGTAACAGGCAGTTTGTTTTCCAGCAGCTCAGTGAATGAAGGTGTTTCACCATCTGCTTGTTTCATGAGCGGCAATAGGACATTTTCATCGAGCCCCTCCATGTCAGAAAGACCATCAATGTAAATAAGTATCGCTCTCGTTTTTCCGAAAAGTAAAAAGGGACGGAAAACAACATCCATACAGTTCTCATAAATGGAGCGAATCGTTTCAACATTTACATTGAAATCTTTATGAAGCACATCCTGCGGCTTGGCATTCTGTTGATTCTTTTGCAGAGGCAGATTCTTTTTTTTTAACTTTGTTTTTTTTAACAATTTATTCACATTACGAATCAAGCTAGTCCCCCCACTTTTACACATCGTTCTCACTCTTCTTTCTATCATTCTTCATTTGGAGAATTTTATACAGAAATGCCGAAATTGGCACCGATACACTTTTATGAGACAACCGTGAAAACAAAACATAAGTGCGGATCATTCGAGAAATACTAAATAAAAAAGGGGAGTGATTTAGATGCGGATCGTTATTATCGGAAGCGGGTTCGGGGGATTGAATGCTGCCATTGAGATAAGAAAAAAATTAACATCACCTCAGCATGAGATCATTGTCGTTGCTGACAAAGCACAATTTGTTTTTCGGCCTTCCCTCATTTGGCTGCCTTTTCATAAACATCGCCTTAACAAGATGACCTTCCCCCTTCGTCCTACGTTTGAAAAGGCTGGAATTACATTCATTGAAAAATGCGTGCAAGCTCTTATGCCAAAACAGAATCATATCCTATGTAAGGATGATGAAATCATTGAGTATGATTATTTAATCGTGGCGACAGGGGCTTCTCCCGATTGGGCGCGTATCGAAGGGTTAGAAGGAAGAAGTGCATCTATTTACGGGATATCCACTGCCTTGCAAACGAGAAAGAAAGTGAAAGAAATAAAAGAAAAGGATCCTATTGTGATCGGCGTGGGGCAGGGAAATCCAAACCAAGGCATCGCGTATGAATTTTTATTTGAATTAGAGGCGTATCTTCATGAACATCGCCTCGAATGCCCGCTGACTTTTTTTACTTATGAAGAAGAGCTTTTTAATGGGAAAGGAAAAGAACCGACAGAGAGACTTGAAAGGTTATTGGAGAAAAAACAGGTAACCTATTACTGCAATGTTTCTATTGAACGAGCAGATGATGAATCTATTTATTTGACGAATGGAAAACAGCTGCCTCATTCATTCTTATTCGTGCTGCCTCCCTATAAAGGAGTGGATTGTATTTTTGCATCGACGGACTTGGAGCACGATCATGGTATTCTGCCTGTCCATGACACACTCCAATCGATACAGTGGAAAAACATATATGTAATTGGCGATGCGAACAATATGAAAGGAACCAAATCAGGGCGGGCAGCTGAACTTCAAGGAACACTGGCGGCCGAAAATATCATAAAACAAATACAGCAGGAACCACTTCAGTCGTTTCAAGAGGACACGATGTACTTTATGGAGCTTGGAAAAGCAGGTGCCATGCTTGTGATGGATAAACCAGTCAAAGAAGGAGTGTTTCAATGGGCAATAAGCGGGATGATGCCGCACATCATGAAGCGGGCGTTTGAAAAGTATTACTTGCTTAAATTCAGCTGACGAAAATGCCGGGTCTTACAGCAATATAGTGATGACTGTAAGGCCCGGCACTTATAAAAGGAAGAACCTTTTCTTCCTATCATTTGATTCCTGTTATGTTCCACTCGCTATCACCTTTTCGATCAACTGGACCAACCGCTCTTCAAACTGTTGATCGTCTTCCTTTTGCCGCTTTTTTGGCCCTTTCATTCTTCCTCCTGCCTGCCGGGCTTTTTTAGCGGCATGCCGAAAGCTAAGAAGCTGATCGATATTATCGGGTGTGTAAAAGCGGCCATTTTGATTGATCGCATGCCCTTTTTTCGCAAGCACCATCGCTGCTAATCCATAATCCTGCGTAACGACAATATCTCCTTTTTGCATACGATTCACTAACACAAAGTCCACGGCATCGGCTCCCTTTGAAACAGTAATCGTTTCTGCGCCTTCCCGCTGCATCATATGAGCAGTGTCACAAATCAGCGTAACCTTTAATCCATACTGTTTAGCTGCTTTGATCGTAAGGTCTACAACCGGACATCCATCCGCGTCAATAAGAATAGCAGGCATCACAAACCACTCCTTTTCATTTTTTATGTTCTTTAATCACAAACTTATTTAAAATAATCATCTTTCTATCCTAAAACATGTATTAGATTTTATAAACAATCAATTGTATAGTTAATTAGGAAAGGAAGGATATTCGGTGAAAAATCTATCAGTAAAAACAACCGCTTCACTCGTTTTTTTAGTTGTCATTTGGGGGATCAGCTGGCCCATTTATAAATTGGCCCTGGCCTATACCCCTCCTCTGCTGTTTGCAGGGATGCGCGCCTTAATCGGAGGGTTGTTATTATCCATTTATTTATTGCCTGCATGGAAAAAAATAAAGTGGCGTGAGAACTGGATCAAATACTGCCTATCTGCATTATTAAACGCTGTTTTGTTTTTTGGTCTTCAAACCATCGGGCTTAATCATTTGCCAGGAGGCTTGTCTTCCGTTCTTGTTTATTTTCAGCCCGTTCTAATTGGACTATTCGCCTGGTTTTGGCTAGGCGAAAAAATGACTAAATTAAAAGTTATTGGCTTAATTATTGGTTTTGTTGGCATTTTAGCAGCTAGTGCGAATAGTCTATCTGGTCAAATATCCATATTTGGAGTAGCCATTGCCTTATTGTCGGCTGTCAGCTGGGCACTGGGCACCATTTATGTGAAGAAAGAGAGCAAAAGCGTAGACGCGATGTGGATGGCAGCTTTACAATTCACTATCGGCGGAATCATCTTGACTGGTCTTGGCATAGAAATGGAAAGCTGGGCAGGAATTACTTGGAATAGCGAGTACATATTCGGCTTAGGATTTGGCTCCGTTTTAGGCATTGCCGTGGCATTTGCACTTTATCTTAAATTAATGAACGCAGGGGAAGCCAGCAAAGTCGCTTCTTTCACGTTTCTCGTGCCGCTCATTGCCGTTGCAACAGGTACAATATTTATGCATGAGCCTTTCACCCTTTCCCTGCTTGTCGGTTTAGTCTTGATCGTGCTCAGCATTTATTTCGTCAATCACTCGAAAACGATCACCAAAGCCCACTCAGCGGAGAGTGTTGCCGAAGTTCATCGTTAGAGGCTGACTGCAGCTATCATGTCAAACCCACTCGCATGAGCGAATGGGTTTGACATTTGAAACAATTATTTATCGGAGGGCACCGACTGCAAGCGGCAAAGTAATTTCCACAGCGGTTCCTTTGTTGGCTTTGCTATGAATATCAAGCATTCCGTCATGCTGTTCAATAATGCGTTTAATGATCATATATCCAAGACCTGTTCCCGTTTCCTTCGTTGTATAAAAAGGGGTACCTAATCTTTGAATTTGCTCCTCTCTCATCCCCTCTCCTTCATCTATAATTTGGATGCTCACTGCTTGTTTTCCTTTTTGATTCACACGTATGGTAAGCTTTCCGCCAAATGGCATCGCCTCCATACTATTTTTAAACAAGTTGATAAATACTTGTTTTAGCTGGTTGTCATTACAGTTGATTATGAGTTCATTATTCCCAAATTCAGTCGCGATTTGAGTATTATTCATACTTGCCTGCGCTTGAAACAGCGCAATTGTTTCATCTAATACTTGTTTCACATCTTTAGTATGAAAATGAACGACGTTTGGTTTGGAAAGAACGAGAAATTCACTAATGATAAAATTAATACGGTCGATTTCATCTAAAACGAGATGAAAGTGCGATCCCTCTTTGAAATCCTCCTTAACAAGCTGAATGAACCCGCGGACTGTCGTAAGAGGATTACGAATTTCATGAGCAACACTGGCCGCCATCTGCCCTACAGCCGCAAGCTTTTCTGCATTTAATAGTAATTGTTCCGTCTGCTTACGCCGAGTAATATCCTTCATTTGAGCCAATGCACCGATCGTTTGTTGCTCTTCATCAAGGATAGGCAAAGCGTCAAATAAAACCGTCATCTCCTGTCCATCCTTACGTACAAAAGATATTTCCACATCGGTATATTGCTGTTCTTCCTCAAGTACATTTTTCAAATATGGAGTGAAGGTTTCCAGCTGATTGATACATTGAAAAAGAATAGTCTCTTTTTTCAAGCCGGTTATATGTTCAGCCGCATGATTAAACCCGATGATTTTACCAGCTTTATCTGACACCATCATGCCGTTTCTCGTTGTATCCATAATGAGCTGATTCATAATATTCAGCTTCTCATTTTGTCTCAACAGCTGTAATTCTCTTTCAATGGAATCTTTCATCGTTAACAATAATGTTAATAAGAGCGGACTGCTATGATCGACAGACGTCATAAACGTAATCGTACCCAATATTTTTTCTGTTACCGGATCGGTGATTGGCACACTGTAACAAGCAGATACGTGCAGAAAATGATGATAATGCTGCGAACCAACAATAGCAATTGGCCGATTATGCTTTAACGATAAACTGATAGCATTGATGCCGTTGACTTCTTCCGTAAATCGGCACCCTTCTTTCACCCCTAGTTGGTTAATCGTATTTTTAATCGTTTCATCTCCACGCAGTAGGATCATATAGCCTTCTTCATCAGTCGTTGCCGTTAATATCGGCACTCCTTTCATAGAAGAAAGAAACTTTTCAAAAAAGTGATTCACCACTTTCAAAAACTTCTCATGCTTTGAATGTTTTTTTTGCAGTTCATACATATCTAAAGTGTCTTTAAATGCAGGGATACTTAAAGGGTCAAGTCCTTGTTCCTTACATTGTGCCTTTAATGTTTCAAAACACACGTCTATGTTTTTCATTCTTCTTAAGCTCCTAACAAGATGGATGATTTCTATTAAAAAAGGTGATAAGTAAATCTCTCCAATACATTAATTCTAAATGAAATTCCATAAAAAGAACATAAAAAAACCGAATATCAATTTTTTTATATGATATTCGGTGCGGCTTCTGCTATTTTAACTGTTCCTCTGCCTGCTGCTCACTCTTTTTTTGTTTATAAAATGGCCCTGTTTCAAACGTGGTGTCCAGTGACAGGAGCTGTGACACAGTGACGAACTGATACCCTTCTTTTTGAAGAGCTGTTAATAAAGCTGGCAAAGCTTCCGCTGTTGAAAGGTGGATGTCGTGCATTAATACAATCGCTCCCGGGGCAATATTTCGCAAGATCGCATCATTTACCGCTTGCGCATTCCGGCTTTTCCAATCAAGTGAATCAACAGACCACAGAATAATTGGGGTGCCATCTTGTTTAGCTGCATTAAGGACTTTGTCATTGTATGCTCCATATGGGGGACGAAGCAATGTAGGTTTTTGCCCGACAGCTTCTTCAATTTTGCGGCTCGCTTCACCCAGTTCCTGCCTAATTTGACTCTCATTTAAAGTCGATAAGTCCCGGTGATTTTCCGTATGGCTTCCTATTTCATGACCCGCTTCCAGCACCTGTTTAGCTATCACTGGATAATATTCTACCTGACTTCCTAACATAAAAAAGGTAGCGACAGCGTTGTGTGCTTTTAACGTCTCTAACACTTGCGGCGTCGATGTGGAATTTGGTCCGTCATCAAAGGTAAGTGCAATGTATTTGCCATTCGGATCCAGAGGCACTTGTTTTATGTTCCGTGCATCCGATTGTTCCTTATGCCCATCAGTTATCTTTAACTCTTTCACGATTGCCTCTTTTAAAAACGGTTCTAATTCCTCCAGCGGAATTGCCGCCTTCATCGATCCAGCTGCACCAGCTGCCACTTCATATTTATCAAAATAAAAAGTCAATGCTTTGTTGCTTAATGACCATTTCCAATCGCTGGGATTACTCAACGCTTCTTCTAATAAATCATCCATTATATAGAAAGCAATGTCTTCTTCATGATTTAATCGTTCCGTCACAATCGTACGAATGTTATCCAAGTCAGCTTTCCCATCTCGCAGCACATCTGTCACTTTCAAAAACCTTTTTCCAGTCGTATCAATGATAAAGGTCTTAATCGTCTCCTGTCCTTTTGCTTCTCCAGTATATTGATAGGAAGAAAACACAAGACTATAGATGTTATCATTTACTTTCGTCGTATCCACTTTAATCGTTAAATTGGCACGTTTTTTCTTGTCAAGCTTATTCTTATTATTTTTGACTTTCGTCAAAAATTGCTTTTCCTGCTGTTTGACCCATTGCTGAATCGGTTCGTTTATTTGGCGGTCTTCTGCAATAGGCGAGCTGATCGCCATTGTATATATTTTCGTTTCACTCGTCCGTGTCTCTAAATGCAATCCCGGATACTTACTAAGCTTTTTCGTTTCCACCTTTTCATTCTTCGCATACGTGTCGATACTGACCAGCTGATTAAATCCTATCAAAATGAAAAGAAAGAATAAGGCTAGAGCACCACGCCAGCGCCATCTTTTAGTCATTTTTACATCCCTTTCAACAATAAATATATGTATTTATATAAAGTTTCATCCCATTATATGATTATTTTCGTATATATATAGAATCATAAACTGCCAACTTCTCGTATTTTATGCTATTTTTTTCTAAAGGTCAATGCAATAAATAACATAATTGAGTGAAATAATTCTCATTTACTCTATTAAAGTATTTTTTACAAAAAAATGAAAAAAGAGCGTGTTGAGACGCTCTTTTTTTGTTTACATAATATTTTTATTAATTACTATATTACAGCTTCCCTCCCCCATAGAACGAGAAATAATACGAACGTTCTATAATAGAACTTTCCAACGCATCATTTGAGTGAATGTTTTTTTACTTATTTTTGATGCTGTTTAACTTCTCTGCCGCCTCGGCCATATTTAAAGCTTCCATTCCATAAGTTTTTTTCAACATGATATAATGTTCGATAATTTCCTTAAGAAATGCCATATTTTCTTCAAGGTTTTTTCCAAAATTATGAGGGTGCCACCACAAATGATAGATTTTTCTTTCTTTGGCCGCCGCTGTTAAGCTATTTTTTATTCTTTTTAAACGAAGTGAGTCTAATATTTTTAAATTTGGATGATAAGGCCTTAGAAAGCGGCTGGAAGATAGATTAATCAATGGCGTGGATGCGGCTCTTTCAGCCGAATAAATATGCCTGCCTGTTATATTCAAATAAGTATCCGCCATTCTGATGATTCTCTTCAAGGGCAGGTTTCCTGCGGCAAAGGAAGCTGGTTCGTAAATCATATGCTTTTCATTTCCACGATACGAGATAATTCCATGTTTTTTACAAATAGAAAGATACTTTTCATTCACTTGATTCCGAGGAAAGATAATGGTTTTAATTGAAAAACCCTGCTCTTTGCCTATGTTTAAAGCGGCGATTAAATCGGCTTCAAATTCTTCTTCCGTTTGTCCTTCTTCTAAGCAATAATAATGTGAGAATGTATGCGTTGCTATTTCTTGATACTTATAATTTGAAATTTTCTTGATTAAAGAAGAAGCGAAATGGTAAGGATCATTCTCCTCTTGATCGCCGAGCAGCCCCATCTTTTCGTAAGCAGAAAATGCACGATTCTGATATCTGGGCCTAAGCTTCGGCAAAGATTGCATCATTTCTTGTTTCGTTCGAAAAAAAAGCAGCCCGACAGCTGCCCAGGTAGCATGAATATGATATTCCTCGAACATCTCAAGCAGCTTGGGGACAGCCCTGCGTGCGCCCAGTAGATTTTCTTTATACTCTTCAATAGACATGACATCGTGTACTCCCCAGTACAATTCAAAATCAAGTGAAATAATGAATGTCCCGTGGTTATGCAACAATGATCCCCTCTTTTATTTTGACATGTTTAAACGACGGATTCCCAATAGCATTCTTCCTTTTAGTGTATTGGCAACGTAACCCGAGTATTCTGTTACAATTGTTCCCCCGAATTCGAGCTTAAATTTTCGTATGTTGTTATCACTAGTCAATCCCCCGGAATCATATACACGATAGCCGTTGTTTTTCAGCCAAGTCATATCCTTCCATTTTAAATAACGATGGGCGTTGCTAAGGATTCTTTTTCTTGTTTGATCGTCGTTCAGCCTGAAATGCGACACCGAATAAAGTGATGTAGCCCTTTGACCATCGATTGCATAGATCCGGCAGCAGAGGACATCGTTATTCTCATTTGTTATTTGTGTCATCAACATATTTCCGTTATCCCTTAGCAGTTTTAACGTTTGAATATGAAAAGCACGACATTTATACGTATTTTTATGCTCAGCAAATTGATTGTAAAAACTCTGAAAAGCGTAAAGATCGTTATTGGCCGGCTTGGGGAATACCTGAAAGTGAAAATCATACTTTTGTATAGCCTGCCTAATTTGCTGCCTGGTGGACTTCGTCATATCTGCTAAAAGCTCTTCTTCACTCTTCGTCAAATCTATTTGTAAAGTCTCTAATTTATTCAACTTGTCTGAAGGGGTTAACGATTGTGTAATTCCTATCAAGTCGAAAGAACGATCACTAACTAGAGAGTCACTCTTTTCTGGAAAATAGACATTTTGTAATTTGATTCCCCATAATTGCCTAGCGATCGTGATCATTCTTCTTACTCCTCCCCAGACCACTTCCTATTATGGCCTTCCCTAGAATCGTTCCCACAGTAAATATCCACCATTTGAAATTTTATCGTTCCTGTTCTTTTTTCAGAGCCTTGACTGTATGCTTTAAGCCATCTATTAGAGAGTATTCAGGTTTCCAATTCAGTTCTTCAATTGCTTTCCTATTATCAAGACAACTCTTCATAATGTCGCCTTTCCTCGTTAGTAAATATTTAGGAGTTACATTGATCCCTGTTATTTCAATTAACGTTGTTAATAGCTCTTTAATGCTTGTTTCGGTGTTTGAGCTAATATTATAGATACCGTTTTCTAATACTCCTGTCGCAGCACTCAAAGCCTTTGCTACATCCTTCACGTAGATAAAATCACGGATTTGGCTGCCGCCATACACAACTGGAGAGACTCCTTTTAAAATTTGATCGCTGAAAATGGAAATAACACCTGATTCGCCTGTAGGGTTTTGACCTGGTCCATATACATTGGAAAACCTTAGAATGGAATATTTCAAGCCGCACTGCTTATGAAATAACGTAATATATTCTTCTGCTATATTTTTTGAAAGGGAATAATAAGAAATGGATTTTTTTGGATGAAGTTCGTCTATTGGGAGATAAGATGGTTCGCCATATACGGCCGCAGATGAGGCAAAAATAATTTTTTTTACTTTATAAGTAATACAATTTCGTAACAGGTTAAGTGTGCCGACAATATTAGAAATACAATCAGCGTATGGATCTTCCATTGAGCGGCGGACGGACACTTGCGCAGCTAGATGAATCAGGTAATCGGGAGCTTCTTCTTTGAAAATACGTTTCATTTCTTTTCCTTCAATATTCTCCTTATACAGCTTAACCCCTTTGGGCAGATGATTTCCTTTTGATGTGGTCAAGTTATCTACAACAACGACCTCCGCATCTTCCATCAACAGCTGTTTTACTACATGCGTTCCAATGAATCCGGCTCCTCCTGTTACTAATACTTTCATCTGCTTTTGTCCCCTTTCGTATTATCTGAAAATGCCTAGTAAGCTTACGGGGCAATTACTTTTTCATAGAAGTCAACTGTTTCGTTTAGCATTCTTTCAAAAGTAAACTTTTCTAGGTAGAGCTTTCTGGATGCATCCCCCATTTCTTTTCGAATGAAAGGATCATTAATCAGAAACGTTAACTTGTTAATCAGTTCTTTTTCATTGTCTCTTGGTATAAGAAAACCATTATAAGAGGGCTTAATCGTTTCCTTTACTCCGCCGACATCGGATGCTACGATGGGCAGACCGCTCCTCATAGCCTCAAGTATACTTAACGGCAGCCCTTCCCATTTAGATAGAAGAATAAATATTTGTGACTGAGAAAGAATTTCTTCTATATTATGTCGGTCCCCCAAGAATCGAATTCTATCAGACAAACCGAGCTGATTAACATGCGCCTCTACTGCTTCTCTTAGAGGTCCATCTCCAACAAAGTCCATTTGCCAATCAAATTCACGCATGTAATTTAATGCTTCGACAACAGCCTGCTGTTGTTTCGGCTCTGCGAATCTTGCAATCATAACCATTCTCGGGGGATGGCGTGCCGGTTTTGATAATTCATGTATGTGATTGTCGATGACCCCATTATGAATCGTGGTGATTTTTTCATTACGAACAATTCTATATTTTTCCGCCAACTCCCGATCATATTGTGAAACAGTAATAACCCCTGCTGATAGTTTGCCGATCAGCTTTTCACATAAAGCATAAAAGTACCTCCTTCGAGGGGAAACCCCTTCGGTAAAGGACCAGCCATGAGCGGTAAAAACGGTAGGGATGCCAAGCGACCAGCCCGCCGCACGCCCAATCATTCCTGCCTTCGATGAATGAAGGGCTAATAAATCGGGATTTAATTGTTTTAATTTATTTCGGATCTCGATAAACGCTTTTATATCTTGTATCAAGTGAATACTTCTATGAAGATGTTTAATGTGAAAGTAAGGGATATGATGGGTGGAACTCTGACAAACGACATTTTCACTGCCCGCCATTATATATAATTCGTGTCCCATTCTATCTAAACTTGACACAAGGTCGCGTACATGAACTTGAGCCCCGCCGGTTTCGTCCATTCTCGTAATCAATTGGACAATTCTCATCATTTTCCTCCGTCCTGCCGTCTGGCTTTTTCCAAGATCATGAACGTCCAGACCATTCCTTCATTGTTTTAGAACGAATGAAAGTGTATTTATAGTTTTCTATCAATCTTATATTAGTAAGCTCCCTTACTCCTAATGACTTGAATAGCCGTTTTAACGATAATTTTCACATCAAGCCCAATAGAACAGTTTTGTACATAATAAAGATCATAAGCCATTTTTTTACCATGATTAATCGCTGATCTGCCATTAATTTGGGCATACCCGGTAATCCCCGGCTTTACGTTTAGCCTCCTCCTTTGTTCGTTGTTATACAAACTAGTAACGGCCGGAATTTCAGGCCTTGGTCCTACAATACTCATCTCTCCCCGTAAGACATTGATTAATTGCGGCAGTTCATCTAAACTGTATTTTCTAAGAAAAGAACCCAGCTTCGTCACATGAGAATTTTCCGATGTTTTAAATACAAAATCATTGGGGACTCCCCCTGCCCACCTATATTGATGATCTGACTCTGAATCGTGCACTTTCATCGTTCTAAATTTCCAGATCAAAAAAGGCCGGCCATATTGCCCCGTTCTAATTTGTTTAAAAAAGATCGGACGGCCATCTATCAACAAAATGAACATGCCGGTCATCAGCATTATAGGGAGAGACACTATAAGTAAAATGATGCTTATAAAGAGGTCAAAAACACGCTTGCGGACAACTTTCCCCTTGCGTTCATTAGCCCTGTCATTATGTAATAGCTCCTGTTTTTTTTCGTTCAACTTGACACCTCCTAAGATCAAATAAGGATATCCAGTTAACAGACATTTAGTATTTACTCCCCCAACATATGGACCACTTGTTCTAACTTCTCTCCCTTCCTGATATTTTTACTAGTCTACTCGCCCTATTTTCAGATTATGTTATAGAGTAAAAAAAATCTGGATCAACAGTTCGCGCCCTGTTTGTCCAGATTTCGAAAATAGCCCTATTTATTTAGTTGTTTATATTGTTCTTGTCGTATTGCAGCCAGTCAGACCCATTAATTTGATTAGAGACATCGATAATTTTGTTTTTTACCCTTTCTGCTTCAGCCCCTTCTAGTCTTTTTGGCTGGTAGTTGTTTCGATGCGTGACGGAAGAGATAGAAAATGGAACGACGTTTATTTCCTTTTTATCTGTTAATTTTCCATTCTTCAAATGGAATGTCTGCTGGAAAACATACGTATCTTTATCGCCTGGGTTTCTGTTTCCTCCGAACATGAAATTGCCGAGGCTATAAACGATGAACTTTCCATTATATTCTTCGACCCCCTGCACGACATGAGGATGGTGCCCAAGAATTAAATCCGCCCCGCTGTCTATTGTATAGTGGGCCAGCGTCTTTTGTGATTCCATCGGGATGTAGCTTCTTTCAATTCCCCAATGATAGTGGACGAGGACAATTTCTGCCCCTTTTTCTTTTAACTCTTTAATGTCTGCTGCCACTTGCTCGCGAAGCTCAGGCGTATCATTCCAGCCTTCATATCCAAGAGCGCCAATTTTTACTCCTTTGACTTCTGTTATGTATTTATTGTCATAGCCAAAGTAGCCTATTTTCTGCTTTTTCAGCGTTTCAATCGTGTCGTCATACCCTTTTTGTAAGTAGTCATGAATATGATTGTTTGCCAGATTCACAGATTCAATTCCCGCAAGCTCTAGAATTTGAACGTACGATGGATCGCCCTTAAACCGAAATTTCTTCACAGCCTTTTCAGTGGCGTTCGTTAAAGTCGTTTCTAAATTTACCGTCGATAAATCATCATTCTTAAAAATATCGTCCAGTTCAGCAACAAAGTAAGACAGTCCATTTTTGTCTGCTTCATCGGGAAAAGACCCTGCATATTGAAATGTTTCGTCTGTTCCGAGTGTGAAATCTCCAGCTGCACTGATGGTGATCGCTGTTTCTTTCACAGGTGCTGGCGACTCTTTATCGTTGGCTACTTGTTTTACCTTTATATTGACATTGTCGGCGTTATCGTTCTGGACTGTTTCGGCTGACTTTAAACTAAAGTTATAGACAGAGAGCCCGATGATCAGCATACACAGAATGAGAAGAGTCAGCTTCACTGGTTTTTTTAACCGTCTGCTTTTTCTTCTCCCATTGCGGCTGTTTAGTTCATTCTTCATTTTCTTACTAATAGCCCCTTTACGTCATTATTTTTCCATTCATCCATGAATATACTACAAAATCTGTAAAAAAACTATCACTTTATGAATAGTTTTTAAGATTTAAAAGGAATGTTGTAGCCTTTAGCGA
Source organism: Bacillus lumedeiriae (assembly GCF_044891285.1). NCBI lineage: Bacteria > Bacillati > Bacillota > Bacilli > Caryophanales > Bacillaceae > Bacillus > Bacillus lumedeiriae. The sequence goes on along the minus strand of NZ_JAUIYO010000017.1, from coordinate 12,328 downwards.
CAATATCTTTAAACACCGCCATTGGCGTATCTGCTTGACAGCCGCAAGCCCCTGCTTCAGACTTAGCGAGTACGTGCTGGACGGCCGCTTTTTCGATCCCCGCTCCCACAACAATCCCTCTTTTCGCTGAATGTTCAATGACTACATGTTTGATATGGATATCATCTGCTCTCTGCTCTCCGCCGAACACTTTAATATCTATGCCCGCTTTGTTAAAGTGTTTCATTTGGATATGATTCAAATGGACGTTGCGTGCCCGGTATTGAATAGCAATCACCGGTTGTTTTTCATAATCATAGTTAGGGTCTCCTATAGCAGTAAAATGGTTGATCACCACATTCTTATAAGCCGATACGACTAACGCTCTCGGCTTTGATTCGCGGTAAAGTGCTGTACGAACAGGGGCGATAGAAACAATCCGAGTGGCCGTAATGTAGTAAGCCGTAAGCGATTCAGGATCACCTGCACTATGGTGGCCGATGTGGCGGAAATTGAATGAGCGATTATCATTCACCGACAAATGACCAACGATATGAACGTTGCTTGCCGCAGAGGAATTGTGATGGGCTTTGATTTCGACCCCCCCGAAACACCTCGTTGTTGAATTGTTCCATAGCCAGACATTCCGAGAGCCGTCATCGACTTCAATGCCATTGGAGTTGGAAAAGCCAGCTTGATGAGCTTTTCCGCTCGGGTCACACATATGGGAGTTCGAGATAAAAATAAAGTCACTGTGGTGAGTCGTAATGCCATCATCACCAAAGCCATAGCCATTCAATCCGTCCAGCCAAATATACTTACTGCCGCCTTTCGCTCTATAGCCATCGCCGGAATAGTTGTATTTCGTAGAAGAAACATCAAAGCAATGCAGCCCTGGATTCACTGCTTTCACGTTCTTCACCCAGCCATACGTGACGTTGGCATACGTCAAACAGCTTGATCGATTGCCTCCTGTACTCGTTCTCGTTACATTCCCTAGACGCTCTACATTCCAATCAAGCGTCATATTCTCTACACATAGATGATGATTTCCTTTTTTATGATCGGCATTCGTAATGAGCCAGCTGCTTTTCGGAGCACGATCATGAAGCTTCAGAGTCGTCTTCTCTTTTCCTTCCCCGACAAGATAAGTAAAAGACGGCAGTCTGATCTCTTTCACAAGAAACACACCTTCCGGCACGATCACCTTCACTTTTCCTTTCCCAATAGCCCGCCGGAATGCCTCCGTGCAATCCGTTACTCCATCGCCAACCGCGCCAAACTGTTCCACATGGACTTCTCTAGTTAGCTGCTTCGTGAATACGAGGTATTCCTTATCTAACGTTTCTTTCCATGCTGGAAATACATGACCTGTTTCATTCGTCAGCGTTTTTGAAAAAACGGCTCCTTTCGAATGCTCTGCCGGCAGAATAAGGCTGACAAAAAAAGAGGCCATCTTTTGAAAAAAAGCGCTGATGGAAAACGCGTGCTGCCGTGGTTTGCTTGGAGGCATAGCATACAGATCTTTGCATTTAGTAAATAGATCATGGGTTTCTGCAATAATTTTGTTTATATGATCCTCATTATGGAAAAACTGGGAAATCAACTCACCATTACGAATAGGGTTATGGTTTTTATTTAAATAAATCATCTGTTACACCTAGCCTTTCAATGAATTCTTTTCATACATACAACGTAACTGATTTTACAAAGAGAAGAGGTAGAGATGTATGCATACGATTTCAATCATCATACCAGCTTACAATGAAGAAGATAATATTTCCTTAATTTATGAAAGCATCCAAAAGGAATTTACCCATTTATCCTATCATTTCGAAATTTGTTTTATTAATGATGCCAGTACAGATCGGACACTAGAGGAAATGAAACGATTAGCTGCCGCCACACAAAAGGTGAAATTTATTTCTTTCTCACGAAATTTTGGAAAAGAAGCCGCCATGCTCGCCGGACTGCAGCATGCTAGGGGACAAGCTGTCATTATTATGGATGCGGACTTACAGCACCCTCCTTCTTTAATTCCCCAACTTTTAAAAGGATATGAAGAGGGCTTTGATCAAGTGATTGCCCGGAGGAATCGGCATGGAGAACCATTTATCAAAAGGGTTCTTTGCTCGGCTTACTATAAAGTGATCAATCATATTGTAGACGTAAAGCTGGAAGACGGGATGGGTGATTTTAGGCTGCTCAGTAAAAAAGCGGTTCAAGCCGTGTTATCATTAAACGAAGGTCAGCGTTTTTCGAAAGGCTTGTTCTCATGGATCGGCATGAATCATAAAGTGATTCATTATAACAATGTAGTAAGAAAAAACGGCGAAACGAAATGGTCATTTTCTAAGCTGCTGAATTACGGGTTCGATGGGTTCATTTCGTTTAATAACCGGCCGCTTAGGCTTTGTTTTTACGCTGGGGCAATGATCTTATGTTTAGCTCTCATTTACAGCATCATTACGTTCGTTCAAATTTTAAACAGCGGCATTGATGTGCCGGGATACTTCACCATTATTACGGCCGTTCTTATTTTAGGCGGCATTCAGCTTGTCAGCCTTGGCATCATCGGCGAATACGTCGGCCGGATTTATTATGAAACGAAAAAACGGCCTCCTTATTTAATCCAGGAAACAAATTTCATGAACGGAGCGCAATATGAAAAAAACAAGCCGAGAGTTTATCAGATTCGTCATAATCGGAGGAATCAATACTTTTAATTATTATGCGGTCTATTTACTGCTTCATACTTTATGGAGATGGCCATACTTGCCATCCCATGTGACTGCTTTTTTTATCAGCTTTGTCCTGTCCTTTTTCTTGAATTCTTATTTTACCTTTAAAGTGAAGCCGACATTGGCGAAGTTTTTGAAATTCCCGCTGTCACAAGCGGTTAATTTTACGGCCTCTTCTCTTGTTATGTATGTGTTGATTGAACGTTTTCACATTAGCAGTATCGTCACTCCGATCCTAGCCGTATTTGTTGCTTTGCCTGCTACGTTTATCGTGACGAGTAAAATTTTGAAAAAAGAGAGTGTCAGTGCATGAGGAAAAAACAGGTCATTCTTGTCATCATTAGCAGTCTGCTTCTATCAGCGGCTGCTCATTTCTTTTTTATTCAGCAATGGTTGGATGGATACTTTATGATCGGTCCGAACGATGGCTTGTCCCAAATGATTCCATTTAAACAATTTATTTATGAACAGTATAGTAACGGGAATTTTTTTTATTCCTGGGCATTTGGTCTTGGCGGCGGGTTTTACAGCCAGCTCGCTTATTATTTTTCTACTTCCATTGTATTTCTAGCTACAGCTGGAATCGTCTTTTTATTGGAAACGGTTCAATGGATCGACTCTCCTGATTTATTGTTCTGGGCAGATATAATATTGTTTGTCAGTATCCTGAGGCTTTCCTTCATTATAACAGCCGCGGCTTTTGCCTTTCGGTATATGGGCATTGGAACGACCGCGGCTTTTACGGGGGCTGCTGTATACGGCTTGTGTGTGATGTATGTCCGGCACGTCATCTTCTGGGAGTTTTTCACGGATGCGATGCTTTGGCTGCCGATTCTCGTATTAGGAACAGAAAAAATCATCCGGGAAGGAAAGCCCGGCTGGTTCATTGCTGCCTGGTCCCTCATGTTCTTTAATAATTTTTACTTTGCTTATGTTCATCTCATCTTTTTATTTATTTACATACTCTTTCGCTGGATGATTCCTCTTTCCGAACAAGAATGCACAAAACGGAAGCAGCTTCGGCTATTTTTCACAGCGGGTTTCATTAGCTTTTGTATAAGCGCTGTTTCTTTTATTCCAGCCGTATACGCTTTCTTTAACAATCATCGTCCCGCTTACGAAGCAGCTATTCCATTCTTTCGTATGACAGACAATATGCTGTATGCCAGCAAATATATTATTTTACCGGCCATCTTGCTGTTATTTCTATTTACAAAAACGTTATATAAAGAACGTACATATAAGCTTTTCGCCTGGCTCACTTTGTTTCTCATGATCCTTCACTTTAGTCCGTTGGCAGCCAGCGTATTTAACGGGTTTTCCGCTCCGCAATACCGCTGGGAATATGTACTTTCCTTTGTAGGAGGAGGCTGTGTCGCTGCAGGACTGCAGTCTTTGCATACCATACGTATAAAGCAGCTTCTTTTGCCTGCCGCTGTGGCCGGCGGACTCTATTTACTTATGGCGCAATTAATGACACGAGTGACGGGACTGGCCTTTGAATTTCAGAGGCAGCTAGTGATCTCCGTTCTGTTATTTTTATGCGTAGTTTTCCTTCTCCTTCTCTACTTGTGGAAAAAGCAGATGTATCTCCTGCTTTTGTTGCAGATTGGCATTGTCCTGTCATCCCTCGTTATTGTCAATGAGTATGAGCAGCTGGCAATGTCCGAAAGGTTTGGTGTGAATATAGTGTCCCGTGATTTTTTACAAAGTTCCGAATACAACGGGACTGAACAGCAGCGCTTAATCAACCAAATAAAAAAGTCAGAGACAGACCCCTTTACGCGAATCGATTGGATGATCGACTTCAGAAATAATACGCCAATCGTTCAGCATTTTAATGGGACGAGCTTGTACTCCAGTATATTTAACGAAGAACTGCTATTTTTCTACTGGCACGATTTACAAATAGATATGCGCCGAGAAAGTGTGAGCCGCTATGCAACTTTAGGCAATCGAACGAACTTGCACAGTCTGCTTCAAACAAAGTACTGGATGCGAGACAAACAACAAACCGTCAATGCGCCATACGGCTTTGTACCTTTTGCGGAATCAGAACGGTACATTGTGTTTAAAAACACCCTTCCGCTTCCATTTGTGAGAACAGCCCAGGACGTGTTTTATGAGGAGGATTTAATAGACAGATCTCCGCTGGATAAAGAGCATGCGATGCTTTCAGGAGTCGTGTTAGAAAAAAAGAGCGGCAAAAGCCGCTTTCTTCCAAAAGAAAAGAATATTATTCATAAGTCTGTGATTCGAACGAAAAACGCCGCCTATACAAATGACCATTTAGAAGTGAAAACAGATAACGGCGGCATTACGATGATCCCGCCCGTTCCTTCTGCCGAAGTGAAAGATTATTATGTTCATTTCGATATACAGCGTATGGACGGCAGCGGTTTTGCCTTAAAAGTAAACAAATACCGAACAACGAGAAAACCGGCTTCCTCTATTTACAAAACAGGAATCAATACCGTCGTCATTCGTATTCCTGCAGCAGAGAAGATCACCATTCAACTGCCTCAAGGAACATATAAGCTGAAAGATTTACAGCTGTATGAAGAAGATTACCGTGAACTTCATGAAGAAGCCGCCAAAAAGGTTACACAGCCTGAAGTTCAATGGGATAAAAACAAACTGTTCATCCATTATAAAAATGAGACAAAGGAACAGTATATGGTGCTGCCTATTCCGTTTGAAAAAGGATGGTTATTAAAAATCAACGGTAAGCGAAAACAAATAGAAAAAGCGAACTTCGCCTTTACCGGCATTCCATTACAAAATGGGGTGAACCGCATTCAGCTCGTTTACCGGCCTCCTTTCTTTATCGTTTCTGTGATCTTAACCGTACTTGGTTTCATTGGAGCCTCCTGGCTGATCAAGAGGGATCGCTGACAGAAAAAAGCGTTCTTGAATGATTTTATGTTTAAAAAAAAGAGTTTCATGGTAAAGATAAAAGGAAGACAACATTAAGGAGGACGATACAATGCTTACAACAAAAACAGTAGAAAATGCTTTACAGGCAAAAAACGAAATCGATGGTTTGCTCGCTCAAGGGTACTCCTTAGATCACGTATACATCCTCGCTCACGATGAGCATCGAACGGAGGATATAGCAGATGCCCTTCAAACGAATGAGGTGGGGATGAAAGAACAAGGCCTGCTGAGCAGTATGGGCAACATGTTCCAATCGCGCGGCAACGAATTAAGAAGTAAAATGGAATCGCTTGGATTATCTCAGCAGGAAGCGGAAACGTATGAAAGAGAATTGGATAAAGGCAAACTAGTCGTCATTGCTAATAAACAACACTAATCGAACAATAAACGCACGCTAGACGTTCTCAACAACGAAAAAAGCTGTCATGACGGGACATGCCCTTCATGACAGCTTTTTCTGACGTATTTGCGGCGGAAAACCGTCCGGCCACATCCAGACGTTCTGCTAAACAGCAAGCTTTCCGGCTTACGCAAATTAGCTCATCGCTTAATTACTATAACACACTTGTGCTATTTCTGACAACCTATTTTTTCGCTGCACGGCGTGTCATATCCAATCACGTGCAGCCTGCCTGCAAAAAACGGCACACTGCCGCTCATAAAGGAGACATATATGATGGACAAAGAGACGATCACAAATGACGAATTATCCCAGCGGTTTGAAGCTGCTTTTAATCGAATACACAACAAGTTAAAAGCCATCTCTCAGCAATCTGAGAAAGCAGCTTTTATGGAGCTGCTTCACACTAGCGCACGAAGTCACGCAAGCATCCGGGCACACTTAGATGAATTAAAACAATTTGCCAAGCTGAGAAACGCCATCGTCCATCAAAAAACTGAAGCGAGTTATTACATAGCTCAGCCACATACCGAAATTGTTGAACGGATTGAACAGATTGACAGAATCTTATCGGAACCGGCAGAAGCAGCAACGATTGCCTCTTCCCCGGTTTATACAGTAGAACCGGACACTCTTCTTGTACAAGTGCTGGAAATGATACGCGATCACAAGCTCGCTGAATATCCAGTGTACGAAAAAGGAACGTGCAAAGGGCTGTTAACCGGCAGAGAGATATTGAAATGGATGGCAGATCAGCATACGGATGGAAAAATCAGCCTGACCGATGTCCAAGTCAGAGACATCCTGCCGCCCACTAGTGATTACATCATCTCTTTCGTAGAAAGCAAAGCAAACATTTTTGATATTGAATCCATCTTCGAAGAACACCAATCCCAAAATAAAAAGCTGGAAGCAGTCTTAATTACGCCTAATGGCGGGGCGGATGAACTGCCAATTGGAATTATTACTTCCTGGGATTTAACAAAAAACAACGATATTCTTTTAGAACAATAAAGCAGGCAGGGGTAAACCCTGCCTGCTTTATTGTTTAATATGTTTTGGCACCTAAGTAACGTTGAGACCAATATGTACTTTTTAATGAACTAATCGTTACCCCTGCTGAAGAGGAGCTATGTATAAATTGATTGCCGCCAAGGTAGATACCGGCGTGCGATGCACCTTTTTTATATGTTTGAAAGAAAACGATATCGCCAACTTTCGGACTGCTCGTCCTCTTTCCGCTTGTATAGATTCCAGCTACTGTTCTTGGCAGAGAAATATTGGCGCTGTTTTTATAAACATATGTTAAAAACCCGCTGCAGTCGAACCCAGATGGTGTCGTTCCCCCCCATTTATAAGGAACATTCATAAACCTTTTCGCATAGCTGGTAACGCTTGCTTTACTGCTGCTCGAATTTGAAGAAGTCGATACGGCTGTTTTGCCTAACACTTTAAATGTACCTTTCCCTACAATGCCGTCAGCCGTTAATCCGTGTGCTTTTTGCAGCTTGATGACAGCTGATTTCGTTAACGGACCGAAATGCGTATCCAATGAAGAGGTGTAATACCCTTTTGATTTTAACACTTGCTGTAATTCCTTCACATCTTGATGCTTCATGCCGCTTTTTAATGTTTGATCACCGAGTGCAGCTTCACTTGCGACCGGACTTACTGTTATTAAGGCGCCGGTCATAGCAGCTGCCATTAACCACTTTTTCACATTGTTTCCTCCTATACTTCCAACATATTCATTGTTAAGATGATTGTACCATCTAAAAATTGCTAGATTATTTTAGATATATTACAAGTATGTTAAAAATTCGACATTTTTTATTATTTTTATATAATTTCTGTTTTATTTGATACGGTCAAGTGAATATTCTACCAAAAAAAGAGAGTAAAATGTACTAATAGTAAAATAGCATAAAAACACCCCGATGTTCATTCATCGAGGTGCTCTATCCTGAAGTTTTTTCTTCTCTTCTAATTTATTATTTAATTCATTAAAACCTTGCACCACTTCTTGCATAGATAATTGTTTGGCGAGCAGGCGCCCTTTTTGAATCGACGCAGCGGCTTTTTCAATTTGATTCGCTTTAATTTGTGCATCCGCTAAGCAGTACCAATAAAACCAGGCATCCATTTTTAAAATTTTTTCCTGATAGAATGTCTCAATAATCGGATAGTACTCGGAGTATAACTCTTCGTCATAAACTAATTTTTCGCCATTCCATGTTAATACATCTACTAAATAGCTGTCGCCGATATACATTTGCCAAACTGCAATACCAACTTTTTGATTTTCATTCACAAGGTCCATTTTATGATAAGGAACTTCTGCTGCCTTTTTAAATGAATGATCCTCCCACTGGAATAGGTCAAGTTGGCTCCCTGCCGCTGCACCAGCTGTCACACCAAATAAATATTCTTTTGTACCATCTCCAGTAATATCAGCTAAGCCCGAAAAACCAAGCCCTACTCCTTGAGTTTTCGTTTCCCACACTTTTTGCCAGCCCTTATTTTTCTTCTCCAGTGCGATCACCCCGAACTGTGAAGGAGCAGGCTGCTCTTTTGCCTTCACTTCAAAAGTAAAGATGATTTCTTTCTGTCCATCATTGTTAAAATCGTACAATTGAATGGCCCGTACAGAAATAGGCTGTTCAGGGCTCACAAGTAAAGAGCCTGGCGGCTTGAACTCCTGAACAATTTTCATAAGACCTTCGTCAGCGTGAACGACTATCGGAAAACCATGCAGCACCCCAAATGCCAGCAAAATCGGCAGTATGATTTTCATTTCCGTCTTCTCCTTTACATTGGAATCAACGGTTATCATTCCCCGATCTTGTTTTGCCTATGTTTTTCAGCTATTGATTGAAAACGCTATTTAGTGCCAATTTGAAACGCGTAAATGGCGTCTCCTTCTTTCCAACTGGCATGAATAACATAAATAAATGTACCTTTTTCTTCTGGCAGTCTCATTTTGTTATTCTTTATTTTTTTAAAGTCTGCGCTTCCATCCTTCCAAATCCCAGCTTCGAGATTCACAGGCTGATGTTTAGAATCAATAGACCATTCTGATCCAGCGGGAACAATCAAATAATCAGTATCTTTCACAAGTTCAGACGGTTCCGCTGTATCGACTTCAACTCCTTTACCCTTCTCATACCAAGAATAAGTACCGATTTCATAGGGAATTTTTTTATTATTTATCGTTAGAACAGGCTTAGGAGGTTCTGAAACGCCTGATTGACATGCCGCTAAAAAAAACACCAGCAAAAACAGCAATAGCATCTTCCTCATTTTGTTCCTCCTCTCTTTAGAACAAGTCACATATTTGCGGAGAATTAGTTCTGCTTAATCATCACTTTTTTCAAAAAAATGATGAGCACCCCACATATAATAGCCATACCAAAAAAAGAGGAAATGAAAAGAAAAGGGTGAATCACAACACCGCCAAATGCTACTTCATTTTGGAGAGTTTCAACAGTATTATATGTACCCGAAATATCCGGTTGATAGAAAATTGTTTTTATATAACCGATGATAAATGAAGATAAAAAATATACGATATGAATGAAAAAAGAACCCGCCAAAGCTTGAATCATGATTTTCAAAGAATCCCTCCCCATATTCTTCCTCATTTTACCACATGAATGTTACTTCCACATGTATAACCATCGCCGCTGAATATTTTATCGAGTGATTTGTTCTAAAGTTGTCAAAGGTGAGCACCTTTTTGTGTGTAAATTATGATACACTGACGATACACAGATAATTTGCTGAAAGGAAAGAGGGGAAACGATGCAAACTGATGCAAAGATCAATAAAAGTGTTCAAAAAGCCTCTCTAACGATGCCGAAACAGATTTTGGCAGAAACGATTAAGACGGGCATTATTAAATCAAATCTAATTGCCATGTTGGCAGGGCTGGCATTGGCCTTGTATACAAATCACATTAGCCCATTCGAGAAACTGCCGGAAATTATATTTGCGATGATTGGATCGGCTCTAGTGATTGGTGCTGCAGGCACATTTAATAACTTATATGACCGCGATATTGATTCAATTATGGAGCGGACAAAGAACCGTCCAACCGTAACCGGTGCCATGCAGTCGAAGGCGGCTCTTTGGCTCGCTATTTCAATGACTGTAATCGGACTGGCTGCCCTGGCGCTGGCAACACCGCTCGCTGCCTTCTTTGGTTTTTTAGGCTTATTTTTCTATGTCGTTCCTTATACGATGTGGACGAAACGCCGCACCGTTTACAATACGGAGGTTGGCAGTATCTCTGGCGCTATGCCGCCGATTATCGGCTGGGCAGCAATTACTTCGGATTTGATGCATCCTGGACTTCTTGGCATTTTCGTCATTATGGTACTTTGGCAAATGCCTCACTTTTATGCCATCGCTATTCGCAGACATGATGAGTATAAAGCAGCAAACGTGCCAATGCTTCCAGTAGTCAAAGGCTTTAAACGCACCTATATCCAAACGAATGTTTATTTAGTCGCTTTAATCGCCGCAAGCTTTCTGTTTGCTTCCTTAAGTCTGGGTATTACTTTAGTGTCACTTCTTTTAAGTACAGCTTGGTTGATCCTAAGTGTTGTTGGTTATAAGAAAATGTCCCCTGAAAAATGGGCAACAACGATGTTTATTCTTTCACTTAATCACCTAACGATTTTATTCGTTACGATCATTATTTACGGCTTTATCGGCACCTTTTTTGGATTTTAAACTGACGAATAGGCATACAAAAACAGTTACCCCATTTGTGGTAACTGTTTTTGTATAGATAAACAATGAGACCTTACATCGAGATTAAAGAAGAAACGAAAAAAGCCCTTTGTCACAAGGAACCTTCTCTTCATACAGGTGCTTTCTGGCATGGTTACAGCTAGTTACTTTGTTGTGAAAAACGACTTTAAACCTGCCTATACATCCTAATGTACGAAATATAATTGGTATTCATATAAAATTCTGCTTTAGAAGAGAACAAACTTATGAAGTAATTACCAAGATCGACAGCTATCTGTTTTGAGTCTAATTCGCTGTTATAAGCTAGATCTATCGATAGAGAATCTCCTTTGCTGTCTCCTCGTTTACATTTAGCCAATCACTTTCTGAACTTGGAACCCCAAACTATTTAACAAAGTAATTAATAGCATCTGAAAAGTAATGTTCGTCTTGTTCAATAATATGGCAAGTTACTTTTCCAGCGTTTCTTTTTGTTAATAACGCACCCTTAACTCCTTTAAAACCTTTAACAATCATACAGCCCCCTGATATCCTTTTAGAGTTAGGATATATCATTACTTCATCCCTGTCTTTCCAAGCCTGCTTTAATTCTTTTTCTATCCATTTCGTCTATCCAATCGTAGTATTTCTCATAAAGGGGCCGTATTCGCTCTGCTTCATGGGCTATCACTTCACACCCCCGGTCATCATAGATAAAGAAGATAATGTCTTTTGTGATGTTCACAAAGAAAACATCAGGATAACCAGTAGAATACCCTCCAAGCTTTGGTTTCAGTGGAAAGTCTTCATTACTTACTGCCTTCAGTAATTCATTCACACGTATGTCTTTTCGTTTACACAGCAATGAAAACTGTTGCATCCTGCATTCTTCTGCTTCATCCAACTCAAACGGATAAGGATAAGTTCTTACCTGAATTCGATTTAAAGTACTTTTATACTTAAGAAATGGCTGATAGACCTTCAATTTTCTTGTTCGCTGCTTTTTCGTTTTATATTTATAGACATTCGTTACAAGGAACAGGTCATCATTTTGTTCAAATAATTCATTGAAAATTGTAGAGGCTTGCTTATATACAAGTCGAAATCGTTCAAGGTTGAGTTCGTCATTTTCTTTGAACTGATAGATTTCGCCGCCAAGTGAAAAGTGGATGCCTATGTCCCATTGATAATAAATACTTGAGACTAACTGGACAGACGGAAACTTTTCCTTGAGATATTTTGTTATATTCATTTAATCATTCTCTCTTTCCCTTTCCTTGAATTATAGATGGCTCATAAAAGTGTGAATTTGGCTATACAAATAATTAATTTGATCATAATTATAACACTTTGTCTTTAATAAACTTGCTTCTCTAGTTAAAGAAGATCTGAAGTTAGTATAGTTTCATAGACACCATTTAATATATCTTCTTCAAATTAATGCAATCTTTGCACCAGAACTGGCAAATCCGTTCTATCAGTCATTTGAATTCAAAGTATTAAATATTCTAATGGTTTCTGGAGGAAAATAACCCAT
>NZ_JAUIYO010000016.1:0-66092 GCF_044891285.1 Bacillus lumedeiriae | reverse complement strand
CGCCGCCAGCGTTCGTCCTGAGCCAGGATCAAACTCTCCAAAAAGATGTTTGACTTGCTCAATTGTTTTAAATAAGAATTAACTTACTGGCATGTATTTTGTTCAGTTTTCAAAGATCAATTTCATCATTGTCTTCAACAGCGACTCATCCATAATACCACTGCGCTGTTATAAAAGTCAACGTTTTTTTATTTCTAAGTTGTCGCTTATTGTTTCTCGCAGCGACAATTAATAATTTAACATAATTCAAGCACTCCCGTCAACTATTTATTTATTTTTTTATTCTGTTGCTCAAAACTCAAGGCTCCTCATTGCAATCTAACTCAAATAAGACCGGTTTTCATTGATAGATAACCGGTCTTATCATTTCATTTTTTTCAAGCGGTCTCCTGCTACACGCAAAAACCTCACTTCTTTAAAGTCCTCCATGCCGCTTCATTGTATATCCGAAGAAGGGGCTGACTGATGGGCTTTTTCAACGGAATTTCTATAAGCTAAATATTTCATACACTCTTCTTTTGCGGCTACCCTTTTAAATAATTCAAATAACCTTACATACTTTTTCTTCATCGAACGCTTCACAGATTCATCTATTCGTGAATCGCCAAGATCAAATAAGATTTCATCCAGCTCCCGTTTAATCAAATAATAAATTTCCCTCTTCTCTTCTTCATTAATTAATAATGCCAGCATCTCATCACCCATTTTTCTTTTTATTCAACGTCATACTACTATGCTATTCCGTAAATCTATTTGTTTGTCATAATATTTATGTACTTGCTCATAAAATTGATTAAGACGATTTTAGCGGAGGGAGAGCATGACTTTTTTTTATACGTTGCACGCCAAAAAAACAAAGCAGTTTATATTGTTAATTTCCATTTCCTTTTTTACAGCTATTTTATTGTTTACCCAAAATTCCATGAGTATTCCTGTTTTTTCGGAAAAAGATTCTCCCAAGGCCGTGTATAAAGGAGAGAATGGAATTGCCTTAACTTTTGATATTGGATGGGGAGATGAAAAAGCCGCCCAAATCGTACAGACACTCATTCGCCATAAAGCAAAAGCAACCTTTTTCTTGTCCGGCTCTTGGGCGGAGCGCCATCCGGATCTCGTCAAGAAAATGAAAGAGCATCATTTCGAGATCGGTCTACTCGGCTATAACTATCTTGACTATACATCGATGGAGAAGGAAGAGATTAGAAAAGACTTATTGAAGGCGCAAGAAGTATTCAAGAAGCTGCAAATTGAAGACATTGATTTAGTACGGGCACCAACTGGCCACTTTAATCAAGAGGTGCTTCGTGTAGCTGAAGAGATGAGGCTAACGTACGTTCATTGGAGCATTAATACGAATGATTGGAAAAATCCCGGCACAGCTTCTATTTTATCCAGAGCAAAGGAAGCAAAAAACGGTGATATTTTGTTTATGCATGCATCAGACTCAGCTAAACAAACGAATGCCGCGCTTCCAGAGATCATCCAATCCACTCGATCAGTTGACAAGCTCGTGACAGTATCCGAATTAATTGCAAACGGCAAAATAGAAACAAAGATTATTCCATAATGAAAAAAAGCGGAGCCTCTAAGCTCCGCTTTTTTTCATTATGCGTTGATTGTATTTTGGCAAAGCAAGTAATTGAAAAGAGTTACATGGAAGCAAAGTAAAAAGCATAATGTACAGCCATTTCTCATCATTTGCCTGAAGAACCGGCAGCCATTCCAGAACAGTTACAACAATCATAAAAAATAAAGCAGAAATGAATACACTTTTGTTTGATTGTTTCGCTTTAAAGAAAGCTGTAATCAGACCCACCAAGAGAAGTAAAACAGCTAAAGAAATATAAGGAAGAAGCGACTCTCCTTTATCAGCAAACGCCTGGAAACGGAAATAAACGAGATCGAATAAAACAAACGCAATAACGACAAACTGTACACTGTTCCAAAATGAACGGAACATACTGGCGCCAAATTGATGAACGGTTAAATAAGCAAAGAAACCCATTTGACTAATAACGCTAAATGTAAAACCGACGAATAAATGCCACGCTAAAATAGAAAGTATATCCTTCCATCCACCCGTACTGACTAATGGCGCTAATTCATCCCAACGAATGAAAAAACCAAGAATGCTTGCCGCAATCCCGCCAATTACTAATGTATGTACAAAAAACCTGATCCAATTTCGGATTGTCACCTTGTTACCCCCAACTATATTGTTATCCCTTTCTGATTGTAACAACGAAAATTAAAAAAATCTAGGTAAAGACCTGACCTTGAATAATTTCTTTGCCTCTGTTCATATTAACAATAAGAAAACCCTAGAAAGGAGCTTATTCATGTGGAAATTTTTCTTACCGCTCCTCTTACTGATCTTCTCTCTGGCAGCTTGTGGAGGGGGGGCAGCCGATGTTGGAAACGCCCAGATGGATTATGATGCGACGAAAAAAATGGTCGTTGATATATTAAAATCAGATGATGGAAAAAAGGCTATTCAAGAAATGATGAAAGATGAAAAAGTAAAGCAGCAGCTTGTTATGGATCAGAAAATTGTCGCTCAAACCATTGAACAAACACTGCTGTCTAAAAAAGGTGAAGAATTTTGGAAAGAGGCATTTAAAGATCCCAAGTTCGCCAGCTCTATCGCTAAAGGCATGAAAAAAGAACAGGAAGAATTACTAAAAGAACTGATGAAAGATCCACAATACCAACAAATGATGCTGGACATTATGCAGGATCCCGAATATGAAAAGAACGTCACAAAACTGTTAAAGAGCAAAGAATACCGAGAACATTTACAAAAAATTACGACTGAAATATTTGAAAGTCCTCTATATAAAGCAAAAATACAAGATATTTTGCTAAAAGCAGCAAGCGAAGAAGCTGCTGGAGGAAAAGAGAAAAAGCAAGGGGAAGGCGGAGGACAACAAGGCGGGCAGCAAGGTGGATAATCATCAAAAAGACAGCCGATGAACATTTATACCGGCTGTCTTTTTATGTTTAGTTATTGTTTAACGTATGAATGACTTTTTCAGCAACCTCTAAATAAATTCTCCCTAGCTGATGATCTTCAGCATAAATAGAAGGGGCAAAGTCCTCTTCATCCCAATCTGGCTGTTGAAGCGGCAATCTTCCCAACACTTCTGTCCGTAGTTCTTCCGCTAGTTTGTCCCCGCCTCCACGTCCAAAGACGTATTCTTTTTCACCTGTATTCTTACTCTCGAAGTAAGCCATGTTCTCGATGACTCCGATGATTTCATGATCCGTTTGTAAAGCCATTGCACCCGCTCGAGCGGCTACAAACGCTGCTGTTGGGTGTGGAGTGGAAACAATAATTTCTTTTGAATGAGGAATCATTGAATGAACATCGAGTGCTACATCACCTGTGCCCGGCGGCAAATCAAGCAGCAGGTAATCTAGTTCGCCCCATTCCACTTCTTGAAAGAAGTTATTGAGCATTTTTCCAAGCATCGGTCCACGCCAAATAACCGGCGCATTATCATCAACGAAAAAGCCCATGGAAATAACCTTTACACCAAAGCGTTCCACGGGAACAATTTTTTCGCCGCGCACAACAGGCCGCTGTGTAATTCCCATCATATCAGGTACGCTGAATCCGTAAATATCAGCATCCACAAGACCTACTTTCTTTCCTAAACGCGCAAGAGCTACAGCAAGGTTCACAGAAACAGTCGATTTACCGACACCGCCTTTACCGCTTGCAATTGCTATAAATGTTGTTCGACTTTCCGGCGAAAGCAAATCTTGTCCATGTTCCTGGCTGCCTTGTGACCCGCGATATTTGGACAGCACCTCCTCTGGAAGCTCTGTAAAGCGAATACCGACCGTTTTGGCACCTGCCGCTTTTAGCGCTTCCACAATTTGCATTTGAAACTGCAGCTGCTCAGCCGTCCCTGTTTGGGCGATAGCTACTTTGACACTCACATGCTGCTTTTCTTCTTTAATGCTGACTTCAACAATGCCGCCGGTTTCCGCCAGCGTTTTATGTAAAATAGGATCGTTCATTTCACTTAACATCTCTTTTACTTGCCCTTCTGTTACCACACTATCCACATCCTTCATCTTCGTCATTTTCTCTTATAGTATAGCAATAACAGTTTGTAAACAAAAGCAGAGAGCTAGACGTATGTAGATGCCTTCAAACATGATACCCATATAAAACAAAAAGGATAGAGCCCGATCTGCTCTTATCCCTCCTTATCATCCACATACTTCATAATGCCTTTATAAATAGAAGCCGCTACTTTTTCTTGATATTCCTCTGTTAACAAGTCCTGTCTCTCCGCCGGATTGGATAAAAAGCCGATTTCCACTAACGCCCCTGGCTTATTTGCATATTTCAACAAATAGACATGATTGATGGCCTTTGCTTCCCTGTTCGTATTTTCCAAATTTAAAACTACTTCATATTGAATGTCTTTCGCTAATTCCTTGTTTTCCTGCATATGAGGAGCATAAAACGTTTGAGCCCCTCTCCAGCGCGGTGATGGAATCGCATTTAAATGAATACTTACAAACAGATCCGCCTTCGATTCATTAATTAAACTCAACCGTTTTTGTAAATCTTCTGTTTTTCTTCCGCGATAAGACCGCGTATCAGGAGAGGCAAGATCCACGTCCTTTTCTCTTGTCATTAAAACAATGGCACCCTGCCCTTGTAAATAGTCCCTGACTTTCTCTGTAACAGACAACGCAATATCTTTTTCTAGTGCCTCTTTATCCCCTGCCCCTCCATCTGCTCCCCCATGGCCGGCATCTAAATAAATCGTTTTTCCTGAAAGCGGCATATTCCAAGGCTTCCAGGACATATTATCCGTGCCCCAAATTTGAATGACAAAAGTAAGGATGGCACTACCTAGTAAAAAAACAATCCACCTTCTCCACCCTTTCATCGAACTCCCCCTTTTTCACTCCTGTTGCCATCATATGGGACAAGGGCGAAAATTATGAGTGAGCACACAAAAAAGAGGATGCTCCTTAAACTTTTCTTTCGGAGCATCCTCATCTTTAGCAGCAAGCTGCACACTTGTTTTCTGACGTTACTTGCCTCTGCCTTTTCGGCCAAGGTTAGAGTTGCGGTTTGCGCCTTTCATTGGGTTTTCTTCAGCAGCAAACTCTGTGGAATAATCCATTTCCTCAATATTCTTCTTCGGCGTTTTTGCATGTTTTTCTGCGGCATTTCTTTCTGCCTTACGCTTAGCCATCCAATGATCCCTTCCTTTCAATTGTAATGAATCATCGATAGTTTCCCCCATTCTTAGATTCACATGCACTAAACAAAGCAGACAGGTTAGGTAAATGGATGATTCAACGTTTAACCAGCTGAATTCATCTTTTCGCTGTCGAAATGATGCTCATCCTTTTTTCTAGACAATCCTTTACGCTTCATATATCCCCAATCATTTCGCTTTATTAAGAAAAATAATATGCCCTCCAGCCGCCATAACAGGGTAAGCGGCCTATACCAGAATGCTTCCGTAAGTGAAAAGATCATCATTTTCGCTATATCTTTGACTTTTGGATAGGAGTCAATGCTCCATGCTTCTAACAGGACAGATGCAATAGAAAAGACTCCGCCGTAAAGGATGAAAAGGAGGGATAATAGAATCGTCAATTCAACATAAATATCTCCTGCCAAAAAGGAAAGGATAAGATACAAGTAACCGCCTAACTCAATAATCGGCCCTAAACATTCAATAATCCAAAAATAAGGAAAAGCGATCATACCAATCACACCATACTTAGGGTTAAAAGTCATTTCTTTATGCTTCCACAAACTCCCCGCTAAGCCTTGATGCCATCTTCTCCGCTGTTTCCGTAAGTCTTGAACCGTCTCGGGAGCTTCTGTCCAACAAACAGGGTCGGGTACAAATTCAATTCTTTTTTTGATCTTTTTCTCTTTAATTAAGCGATGCAGCCTAACGACGAGCTCCATATCTTCACCCGTTGTATTTTTAGAGTAGCCTCCCGCTGCGATCACCCATTTCTTTTCAAATACACTAAAAGCTCCAGAAATAATAAGCACTAAATTGAATTTGCTTAATGCTATTCTGCCTAGAAAAAACGCTCTTAAATATTCTATCACCTGCATGATGACTAAAGCGTTACCTGAGAGCGTCGTATGCATTACAGCTCCCAGCTGAATGTCAAATCCATTTGCAACCCGCACACTTCCTCCAGCCGCGATAACCTCATCATTCGAAGAGACAATCGGTTTCATTACCCTTAACAAAGACGTCGTTTCTAAAACCGAATCTCCATCAATGGAACAGAAATATGGATACTTCGCCACATTTATACCAGCATTTAAAGCATCTGCTTTTCCGCCGTTTTCTTTTGTCACTAACAGTAAATTGGGATGAATGATTGATTGATATATACTCGTCATTTGTTCAGAAGGAAGCTGCATGCGGATCACTTTATTTGTTTTCTCCATTTGAAAATGCTGAATCATTCTTTCTTGCGTTTCATCCGTAGAACCGTCATTGACAACGATGACTTCTAATTGAGGATACTGCAAACACAACAAGGAACTGACCGTATCTATCACACCAATCTCTTCGTTATACACTGGAACAATAATCGAAACAGGTTTAGAGTAGGTGTACGCTAAATCCTCCTCATCGATAACATACTTATCCAGCTGCATCACCTTCTTTAACTCTATAAGCGAAAGAATGAGCATGACTGAGTAAACGATAATGACCATAGCTGCGTAAAAGAATATGAAACCACCAAAAAAGAAAAGAACATATGATAGAGGATTAGCCAATTCCACAAAGTTACTCCTTTCCTAACACCTCTTTTGCTATATCAACTGCATAACGATCATTCCCTGAAAGAATAACCAATTCCAAAACTTTTTCTCCCATTTTTTGACTGATTAACGTATCAGCCGCTTGTTTTCGCACCCACCAAGATGAATCCTTTATTAACCTTTCTAAATAAGGGCTCGATTGCGACAAATGAACATGCCTTAGAAGCTTAGCTGCCATTAATCTCTCTTCCCAAACACTAGATTCAACAAAGGGAACGTACTTATCAATATTTGTAATGTAACCAATAAGTCCGATGGATTTTAAAACTCGAATTCTCTGTTCACGATCATCGCTTACTAACAGACCTTCTAAAAAGGGTATATATTCGACGTATCTCCTGATCCCTATCATATCTATCACCACGTATTGAAGTGTACGCGGTAAATCTTCCAATTTCCTCACTAGTTCTTTCAAATGGTTGAGGTCAGCGGTATAAAGTATTCTCTTGTATTCAAATTCGCTTAACGTACATTTAGGATGAAGTAAGTGATAAATAAAATAATCATCCTTAAATACAGACAAAATTTTATACATAACTAAATATTCTTGATCAGAATAACTTTTTTCCCTCTTTAGCATCTTTAATATGTCATCCAGCAGGAAACCTAGCCGTAGATCTAATATTTTATTAAGTGCATTCATCCGAATACTCCAGCTGTTGCTATTCAGCATATCACGATAATAATCTTGTAAATAATGCTCAGCAAAATCGGAAATTCGCCTCAATGTATGTTCACCCGATATATTTTTTGCATATCGGATTAATATTTGATCAATAGCGTTTCTTTCATAGGCAGCCTTTATAGTGCTTATTCCCTTACTATCTCCTCCTTCAATCAGATAACTGTACCAGTCCTCAGAATATTTTTTTATATACTGCTGGATCTTTTCATTCATTCGATTTTGTCGCATTCTCTGAACGGCTATATAGATAAAAACCATGACTAACACAAATAACAGAAACGCAATAGCCCATATAGTAATCCAAATTCTATTGTCTATCATGATCTCAGTCTCTTTAAAATGCTTTTAATTTGAGCTTCTGTCAGTTTGATATTAAACGGCTTAATGATGTAGCCATCAACACCCTTTTCATATGCAAAGATCATATCCTCTTCCGCTTTTCTCTTAGACATCATAATAATGATATACTTTTGATTGTTTGGCAGTCTTCTAAGCTCATGCAACACTTCAATCCCATTTTTCTTAGGTAAAATATCATTCATAATGACAATGTGAGTATGTCCCGATTGATACCATGAAGATTCCAAAAATTCGTTCCCATCTTGGAATATTTGAATGTCCAAATCAAAATGTTCCATTTCTGATCGTTTGAGAAGTGTGTGAATAATGGATAGATTAATGTCATCTTTTTCAATAATACTTACTTTAATTTTTTCTACTTCACGTTCTTTAAAAATATCGACGACTTGATATTGTGACGGTTCCTGCAGCATCGCTGCTTGAAGTGCCTGTTCCCCCTGTTGCAGCACCTCTTCAAACACCGCTTGGCTATTTGCAATTTCAACAATACTTGCCGATAGATAGACTTCCTGAAACGCACCGTGTTTTTGAAAAAACACGGTGCCTTCTTGAAAAATTCTCTCCAAAAAATACTTTGCTTCTTCTTCCCCAGAAAAAGGTAACAAAACGATACAATATTTGCAGCTTTTATGCTGAAATACAAAATCCGTATTTCGCACTTTGAGGGAGAGAAAATCACTCATCTTTGAATGGGCTATAGATTCAGCGCTCTCATCAGTGTCCTCCCCTAAGCCACTCATCGGATGAAGTCCAATAAACACAAGACTGAAACGAATTTTTGACCTTTTAATGTTGGCAGATTGCAAATCGAAAAGAATTTTGAATAATTGTCCGTTTATAATTTCTAACTTCTCGACAGATATGTTTTCCTTATGTAAAGGAGTGGTCAATGGTTACATCTCCATTCGTTTGGCTAGTTTTAAAATTGCTTGATAAATTCATGGACTAACTGTATAACTTCTTTCTCTGCCATAATATAATTTAATCCATTTTCACGATTGATCGCTGGAACTAATTCTTCTTCATATCCCTTATGCATCGGAATCACCTTAAGAGGAATATCGTATTGATGGGCCATTTGTTTAATTTCCTCTAGCTTTTCCTCTGATGTGATGCTTGCAGCATACAAAAATATAAGCTGCGCCACACCATTTTTTAATGCAAATGATTCATATTCATCTCCAGATAATATAGGACCGATCACTAGATTTCGTTCATGGCGTATTAAGCTGCCCTCCCTTAATACAATAGATTCAAAGCCCTTTCCCCTGTCCCTAGAACCGAATAAAAAACCTGTGGCGATTTTCTCAAGCGTTTCCATTGTTTCTATGTTATTTACAATTACATATGTGAGCTGCTCTTTTTCCTTGATTTGTTGAACGATTTTGTAAAGCGACAGCACAGAAACATCGTTAACATGAATGTACTGCTCAATTCCAATTTTAGAAAGTTTTCTTTTATCATTAGCTGTAGGTTGGAAACCTATGATCATTTTCGCCCCCACTTTTTGATAGTTGCCGCTTTCCAGTATCATATGACTATCACCGTGTATCATTTTTTTCCAGCTAATATATGCCTCTAACTCTTCAATTTCTCTTGGATTATTAAAATTGTGAACAAACACTTTGTGATCTAGAGAAGTGATATAATCTGCTGCTTTCTTTATCTCCTCTCGTGTCGGTTCGCCGCTCAATGGCAGCCTTTGAACTGTCATTCCCATTTCCAAAGCTACCTTTTCCTCTTTAGAAATTAATTTAGTATGTTTTGACTCTAATAGTGAAACTACTTCTTTCACTTCTCCACGCTTAATTCTAGTAAACCATTCTTCGTCAGTCGGATACGGGCCGACTAATATGTTTTCATCATGGAAATAGTATAGATTTCCTCTCTCAAATGTGGTCGGTTGTAAAAAATTTAGTTTGTAGGTTGAATCGAGCGCTTGATTAATCACTTGCTTCACTACATCCACACGGTGTCTGCCAAGGTAACAGTGCACGTAATACTTTTTATCATCCTGCTGAATCATTTTTTTGATGGCTTCAATCGTTTCACTATTGTCTCCAACCCACGGAAGCATCGGCAATGAATACAAGACAATCCCTGCCTCATCGGCACTCTTCTTCTCCTTATCGAGAAGTGGCTTTTCAATAGGCAGCGTAGGGCTTAAAAGTGTAATCACGCCATCATAGCCAGCATCTTTTAGTTGTTCTAGATCTTCTTTTTCCGGATATGGGCCAAATGTAAATCGGTCGCCTTTTTCAATCTTTCCTTGGGAGTGCTGAATAAATCCTGTTCCTGTATTTAAAAAGTAATACATCCCGCTTATACAAAGTGCCACAGAAGCAGTCATCACTATGCCAGACGTCATCCATCGGTTTTTTTTCAACAAGAAGCGGTAGTATAAAAACGAGAAAAAGAAGCCGAATAGAACCCAGCCTAAAACATAATATTTCATTACGCTGTCAATTTTAAATTGGGACCAGCCACGATCTGTATATGCCTGCTCAATAGGTACTACTGCAAGCAAAAGAAAGAAAATCCCTCCTCCTACTCCAAAAGTGCTTAATAAGGCAAACCACATAACAAATTTAATAAACGGACGTTTGGCAGTTTTTTCGCCCACTCTAGTCACCATCTTTTCTGTTCAATTATTTTTTCGATGACTTCGTTCATGAGCGGCACATACGTTGACCAATAAAATTGCGAATCATCGTTTGAAAATCCTTTTAATAAAAGCGGTGCTTTTTCCCACTTAGCTAAGGATTTTTTGGGGTAATCTGTATAATCTCCAGCAAAATAATAAGTTTTATTCTCAGCATGATGGACCACTGCAGGAAATTTTGTCGGGATACCCGATTGTATTAATTGTTCTTCGCCTTTGGAGGTAAGATGTAATTCGTATTCTGCTAATATATCACTGCCCTCCATCGGTGACACGATGTCAAACCAATACATATAGTTGGACGAGGAAACACCGTCTAGCTGCTTCTCTCCCTGCTGCGTTAATTGAACAGATACAAAATCCTTCACATCATGCTTCCCCAAAACGACCACTCGATCGGAAGTGTGGACAAATGCTAATCCTGGGCCCTTGAAATCCCATTTCTCCTTATATTGATTTTCATAATTCCGGATGAGCCATGGGGGAATTTCACTGCTATCCAACTCCTTAAAGTAGCGTCCAATCCAGTCACTCCAGACAACACCTATGTTTCGCTCCATAATCTTTCTAGTCACTTTGTCTGTCGGCTCTGCAAAGGAATTGAATTCCGCAATAAGCGTCGTATCTTTTCCTTTACTTTCCATAACCGCATTCCATTCCAATAAATCCATTCCACCATATACCTTTTGTGTTCTCTCTCCTTCAGGAAGATCTTGTAAATCATCACTGTATACTCCATAAGTATCCGCTATATAGATGAGATCAACATTGCGTGTAACATCGTATGACACAGTTTCTTTTTGCTCATATGGATCATAACCGAAATAATCCCGGCCGATATCATATAATTCTCCATTTGGCTTAACGATTTTTTTATTTTCTAAAATCCAAAACAATCCATTATGTTCTCTATAATCTTTTTTTGGTACCGTTTTATCGACTACTGCAATATCAAGAGCAGCAGCTGACTTGAACATCCAATAAAAACGTGGAGAGAAAAGAACGAGTATAATAGTAATAAATATAATGACCTTCTTCATCCGGTTCCTTCCTTCTATTTGCATGATTAGCTGTTACTTGCATTATCGACTTGCTGCTTGTTCTATGATTAAACTTATACTTATAATTCAAAACTAAATGATAGCAAGTTTCTATCTTCGCATGGTTATCATACTGTAAATTATTTACGTTTAAATCTCATAGTATAGATCGAACTGCCTATGTTATATTTTAACAATCAATTAGTTAACACAAAAGAAAAATATTCTATCCCCTTTTTACAATTTTAGCAATAGATATCTATTTACTAGAGGTGTTATTTTGAAAAACAGGAAAATATCAATACTTATTAGCTGTTTATTTGTAATAATCGTCATTATCATTAGCACATGGACTCAAAAAGAAAAAACATCTCATGTGGCAACATGGCTATGGGAAACAGATCTAATAAAAAACGATATGGATCACACAATACAATTTATCAAAGAGAGACAGATTCAAACCGTTTATCTTCAATACCATTCACAAATCCAAAATAGCACATACAAAAAGTTTATTGCTGCTGTAAATAAGATGGGAGTTCATGTATACGCACTAGATGGCGGCTCCGATTGGGGCATGACTAATCAGGAAAAAGAAAAACAATTCCTCAATCGGTTTATAGACTATCAAACAAGCGCTCAGAAGAAGGAACAGTTTCAAGGAATACATTTAGATGTCGAGCCTTATTTATTGGATGACTGGAAGACAAACCAAGATGAGCGAGTGCTGCAATATCAATCATTAATCGTAAGAATGAAAGAGGCAGCCAAGCATATGAATACTCGCCTCGGTGTCGATATCCCCTTTTGGTACGATAAAGTTTTGTTTAAAAATGAAAATGGGCACGGCATACTTTCTCAATGGGTAATTCAAAATGTAGACGAGATCACCGTGATGGCCTATCGAAACTTTGCACGAGGAAAGAATGGGATTATCGATATAAGCACAAAAGAGGTAGAGTGGGCGGAACAAGAAGGGAAAAGAATATACATTGCTGTTGAAACAAAAGAGCTTCCTGAAGAACATACATCTTTTTACGGAAAGGATATACACACGTTGTCTGAAGAACTAGAAATTGTGACAAGCCACTTCGACAAAAGGATTTCAGGTATAGCTATCCACCATTTTAATAGCTGGCAAAAATTCATTCACGATCAAGAGTAGTATGGATGTATAGGCCTAAATAAAAGTACAGATTCGGACAATCACGCTTTGCTTGGTTCAGCGCGCTTTAATTGCATAATGAAAGGATCGCTTCAACTCTTTCTCATTGGGGGTCTATAACAAAGGGATCTAAATGTTTATACTAAACACCTTGTCTTTACTGAAAGCCTGATTTATAAGAACTAGAAAAATATCATTTAGTCACACCGATTCTTCAAAATAGAAATCACTGCCTAACAGGGACCTTCCACTAATCTCACCTAACTGCCAACTTATCTAGTGTATTCCACTACACAGGGAAGGAATGCCCGCTGTACAAAAAAAGACCCCCAACCAATAGGTTGAGGGTCTTCCAAACGTTGATAATTAACGTTTTGAGAACTGAGGTGCACGACGAGCGCCTTTAAGACCGTATTTTTTACGTTCTTTCATACGAGCGTCACGAGTTAAGTAACCAGCGCGTTTTAATACGCCGCGGTATTCAGGGTCTACATGAAGAAGAGCACGAGCGATACCATGGCGGATTGCTCCAGCTTGTCCAGTGTAGCCGCCTCCGTTTACATTTACATGTACATCATAGCTGCTAGTTGTTTCAGTTGCTACAAGCGGCTGCTTGATTACTGTACGTAATGCTTCGAATGGGATATAGTTTTCTACGTCACGTCCATTAATGACGATTTTTCCGTCTCCAGGTACTAGGCGCACACGAGCAACTGAGCTCTTGCGGCGGCCTGTTCCGATATATTGAACTTGTGCCAAGATAATAACCTCCTCTTAATAATTAGCCGCGAAGTTCGTAAACTTCCGGTTGTTGGGCTTGGTTCTTATGTTCAGGACCAGCGTATACGTGTAATTTTTTAGCCATTTGGCGGCCTAAAGAACCTTTTGGAAGCATGCCTTTAATAGCAAGCTCAAGCATTCTCTCAGGGTATTTTGTACGCATTTCGTTTGCTGTGCGAGTTTTTAAACCACCTGGATACATGCTGTGGCGGTAGTAAATTTTATCAGCTAATTTATTGCCTGTTAATTCAATTTTCTCTGCGTTGATGATGATTACGTGATCACCAGTGTCAACGTGTGGTGTGAATGTTGGTTTATGTTTACCACGTAAGATAGACGCAACTTCGCTGGAAAGACGGCCTAGAGTTTTGCCGGCAGCATCAATCACGTACCATTTACGTTCGATTTCGCTTGCTTTCGCCATATAAGTCGTACGCATTGGTTTGTATCCTCCTAAAAAGTAATTAATTGTTTCATGTTGTCGTATCTTATTTATTATCACGAATAAGTTTCCGGGGCTTATCGTGGGGTTAAATAACGTACCATAGCATATAATATAACTTACAGCAACCAATGTCAAGAAAAAATGTGACACCCGGGCTAGTTGCCATGAACTATGCTCTTATCACTTCATTATTGAAGCCAAAATTTCTCAGCCGGATGATCTAATAAAATACTTCCCACAAATATAAGCCTTCCGCTGGTGCTGTTTTCCCCGCTAATGACCGATCCCGGCCTTCTAAAATCGCTCGAACGGCATCAGGGGCTATTCTCCCTCGCCCTATCTCGATTAACGTACCGGCAATAATACGCACCATATTATATAAAAAGCCGTTCCCTGCCACTCGCAGTTCTATTGTGTTTCCCGAGCGAACCACTTCTAGCTTGGTAATTGTTCTAACTTTGTCCTGCACTTCTGTTTTTGCCGAGCAAAAACTCGTAAAGTCGGACGTTCCGATCAGCAGATTCGCCGCTTCCTGCATAAGTAAAGTATCCAACTCTATAGGAGAGTGACAAGCATAAAAACGATGAAATGGGCTGCGGAACGGGTCTTGATAGATTTGATAGCGATATTCCTTGCCTACCGCTGAAAAGCGCGCATGGAACGATTGGGGCACGATTTCAGCGTGTCTAACCGATATATCTTCCGGAAGCCGGCTGTTCAAGGCTGACGGCCAGCGATCAGCCGGAATCGAAAGGGAGGTGTCGAAATGAATGACTTGTCCCTTAGCATGAACACCGGCATCTGTCCGGCCTGATGCTGTTACTTTTATTGGTTCCCCTTTATGGATCACTGCTAGAACTTTTTCCAATTCCTCTTGAACTGTGCGGCTATTCGGCTGAATTTGATAGCCAGAAAATAAAGCTCCATCATAAGCGATTGTACATTTCACTCGCGGCATATTATCACTCCATTAACTTCTTAACCACCAAAGAACAGCGCCGAGTACGACGAGCAGACCAAGCGCAGCGGTGTCTTTTCCTGTCCAGTGCAGAAGCCGGTATTTCGTCCGGCCTTCTCCTCCTCGATAGCCCCGTGCTTCCATGGCTATAGCCAGTTCTTCGGCCCGTTTAAAGGAGCTGACAAACAAAGGAATGAGCAAAGGGATGACCGCTTTTACTCTATCCTTGATTGGTCCGCTTGAAAAATCCGCCCCTCTTGCCATTTGTGCCTTCATAATTTTGTCGGTTTCATCCATTAACGTTGGAATAAAGCGCAGGGAAATAGACATCATCAGCGCCAGCTCATGAACCGGTAACTTCCACTTTTTAAAAGGATTCAGCAGGCTTTCAAGGCCATCTGTAATCGAGATCGGAGAAGTGGTCAGTGTCAATAAAGATGTCACAAAAATCAGCAATAGAAAACGCAGGGAAATAAATGCCCCTTGGATGACTCCACCTTCATAAATCTTCAAAAAACCAATATCTATAAGTAGCCTTCCTTCTTTCGTTAAAAAAGTGTGCAGAAGGAAAGTAAGTACAATTAACCAGATCACCGGTTTCAGTCCGGCAACTAAAAAGCGTAGGTTAATTTTAGTTAAGTAAACGATAACAAGCGTAAATAGAGCTAATACTCCATAAGACAGTGCATTATTTGCCAAAAAGACAATGATAACAAAACCAAAAATAAACAAAAGCTTTGCCCGCGGGTCGAGCTGATGAACGAGAGAATGAAGCGGGAGGTAGCGGCCAAAAATCATTTTTTCCATCATAAAGGACCACCCCTTTCCCTTGCCTGTGCTAGTTCTTCTACTAGCTCTTCCATCGTTAAACAGGTTTTGGAAAGCTTCATACCTGCTAATGCTTCAAAACGATGTTGAAAACGGACGACTTCTGGAACACTGAGACCTACAGCAGCGAGTTCATCAGAGTGGGAAAATAATTCCCGGGGCTTCCCCTGGTTATACACTTTTCCTTTATGCATAATGATCATTTCGTCAGCATATAAGGCGGCATCTTCCATGCTATGAGTAACCAATACAGTAGAAAGACCGCGTTCACGGTGGATAGCATGGAACATATCCATGATTTCCTTTCTGCCCCTGGGATCTAAACCTGCCGTCGGTTCATCGAGTACGAGAACATCTGGTTCCATCGCAAGAACTCCTGCAATAGCTACCCGTCTCATCTGTCCGCCTGACAGATCAAATGGAGACTTCTGCAGCACTTCTTCCGGAAGGCCTACTTGCTGAACAAGTAGACGGGCCCTCCTTTTTGCTTCTTCTTCTGGCACACCGAAATTCATTGGTCCATAACTGATGTCTTTTTCCACTGTTTCTTCAAACAATTGATGCTCGGGAAACTGGAAGACAACGCCTACCCTTTTACGTACTTCTTTTAAGTTTTTTTCTTTTTTGCCTGCTGAAATAGTTCGGTCTCCAAGGATGATGTGCCCCTTTGTTGGCCGCAGTAAGGCATTTAAATGCTGAATAATCGTGGACTTCCCAGAGCCAGTATGGCCAATAACTGCTAGGAATACTCCCTCAGCAATGGTAAAACTAACATCTTGAATAGCGAGACGCTCAAACGGGGTACCCGCCGCATAGCGATATTCTACTTCTTGAAGTTGTATGTCCATACCTCTTTCACCAGCTCTTCTTCTGTTAAATGATTACTCATAATCTTGAAACCTTGTAAACGCAGCGTCTCACTCAATTTGATAGGAAAAGGGACATCAAGACCAAGCTTAATTAATTCTTCATTCATTTGAAATATCTCTTGGGGTGTCCCTTGGGAATAAACCGTTCCCTCATTTAACACAATTATGCGATCAGCCCGGGAAGCCTCTTCTAAGTCGTGTGTAATAGAAATAACAGTTAAATCCTGTTCTTCTTTCAATTGACGGACCGTTGAAAGTACCTCTTCCCTGCCGCGCGGATCAAGCATAGATGTTGCTTCATCCAATAAAATAATATCTGGCTGCAGGGCGATAATTCCAGCGATGGCTACACGCTGCTTTTGTCCGCCAGATAGATGGTGCGGCTCTTGATTTAGAAAGTCGGCCATACCTACCCGTTGGAGTGAGTTTTTCACCCTCTCTTCCATCACATCATAGGGCACCCCATTATTTTCTAACCCAAAAGCCACATCATCTTGAACAGTCGTACCAACAAACTGGTTGTCAGGATTCTGAAATACCATGCCCAGTCGTTTGCGTATATCCCAAACACATTCTTCTTTTAAGGGATAACTACAAATCGTTACTTGTCCGTCTTCCGGATAGTGCAGACCATTCAACATTTTTGCGAGGGTCGACTTCCCTGAACCATTATGACCGACAATGGCGAGCCATTCGCCCTTCATGACATCTAATGTAATTTCTTTTAATGCATATTGAGTTTGTTCTGGATAACGAAAATTGACGCGGCGAATCGAAATAATCGGCTCTTTCATGACTTTCCTCCTTCCCCAGCTGAATCATCGATCAAAAAACTCTCCATACAAAAAAAAAGCCCGCACCCCATTCCAAAGAAAAATTTTCTGCCAGCAAAGCGGCCTCTTAAACAAGTTAAGAGTGGAAGGAGTGCATGAGCTAGACGAGTCACCCTAAGAGATGCTCATCGTAACGCTCAAGATTCAAATTATTCAGTCTTCAGCGAGAGTTATTAAAAAAAGGGCAAAACACAGCCACGCTGGAAGGTTCTGCCCTTGTTGTGGTTTTATCGAAAATTAAACAAGCTCAATAATAACCATTGGTGCACCGTCACCACGACGAGGACCGATTTTCATGATGCGCGTGTAACCACCTTGGCGCTCATTGTAACGAGGAGCTACATCAGAGAAAAGTTTTTGTACTGCATAAACTGGTTTTTCCTTCTTCTTACCGTCTTCACTTTCAACTTCAACAGTTGATGCTACTTCGTTACGAAGGAATGCAGCTGCTTGACGGCGTGCATGCAAGTCACCACGTTTACCAAGTGTAATCATTTTTTCCACAACTGAGCGAAGCTCTTTCGCACGTGCTTCAGTTGTTTCAATACGCTCGCTGATGATTAAGTCAGTTGCTAAATCACGAAGCATCGCTTTACGCTGAGCGCTTGTACGTCCTAGCTTTCTGTAAGCCATGAAGATACCCTCCTTTGTTGAATTCTACTTTTATTCGATGATCAATCTTCTTTTCTTAAGCCTAATCCGAGCTCATCCAGCTTCGCTTTCACTTCTTCAAGTGACTTACGGCCAAGATTTCGGACCTTCATCATATCTTCTTCACTCTTATTAGCAAGCTCTTGCACCGTATTGATGCCCGCACGCTTTAAGCAGTTGTAAGAACGAACGGAAAGATCAAGTTCTTCAATTGTCATTTCTAGAACTTTTTCTTTTTGGTCTTCTTCTTTTTCCACCATAATTTCCGCATTTTGAGCTTCGTCTGTTAAACCTACGAAGATATTTAAGTGTTCAGTTAAAATTTTGGCACCTAAAGAAATGGCTTCTTTCGGGCCGATACTGCCATCAGTCCACACATCCAATGAAAGTTTATCATAGTTGGTTAACTGTCCCACGCGAGTACTTTCAACTTGATAGTTTACCCGGGCAACCGGAGTGTAGATGGAGTCAATTGGAATGACACCAATTGGATGATCTTCCTTTTTGTTTTGATCAGCTGGAGTATAACCTCTCCCACGCTGTGCTGTGAGACGCATACGAAAATGAGCATTCTCTCCTAAAGTAGCAATATGCAAATCAGGATTAAGAATTTCCACATCACTATCATGCGTAATATCAGCAGCCGTCACAACGCCAGTTCCTTGTACATCTATTTCTAGCGTTTTCTCCTCGTCTGAGTAGATTTTTAACGCCAGTTTCTTAATATTTAAGATGATAGATGTGACATCTTCTACGACGCCCTCGATTGTTGAGAACTCATGCAGTACTCCGTCAATCTGAATAGACGTGACAGCAGCACCTGGGAGTGAGGATAATAGTATACGACGCAAGGAGTTACCCAAAGTTGTACCATACCCACGCTCAAGTGGTTCTACGACGAATTTTCCATGAATGGCATCATCGCTGATCTCAACCGTTTCAATTTTTGGCTTTTCAATTTCGATCATTCAATTATACCTCCTTCAATACGTCGAAACCCCGGTCTGAATCGTCTAACCGAAATTCCCCCATGTTTACGTTCCCAATTGTGCACAGCAAATGTTTTATTATTCCTGTACTGAACGCAACATTCAATTATATCCCATTATTGCCAAAGATATAATTATTATACAGGAAGATTAAACACGGCGACGTTTTGGAGGGCGGCATCCGTTATGAGGAACAGGAGTAACATCTTTAATAGCAGTTACTTCAAGACCTGCAGCTTGAAGAGCACGAATAGCAGCTTCACGACCAGAACCAGGACCTTTAACTGTTACTTCAAGAGATTTCATACCATGTTCAATTGACGCTTTCGCAGCTGTTTCAGCAGCCATTTGAGCAGCAAATGGAGTAGATTTACGAGAACCTCTAAATCCAAGCGCACCTGCACTAGACCAAGCCAAAGCATTACCATGAACGTCTGTAATTGTTACGATTGTATTGTTAAATGTTGAGCGAATGTGTGCAATACCTAATTCGATATTCTTTTTCACACGACGCTTACGAGATTGTTGTTTACGAGCCATGTCTAACATTGACCTCCTTTACCAATTATTTTTTCTTGTTAGCTACAGTTTTACGAGGACCTTTACGAGTACGAGCATTGTTCTTCGTATTTTGTCCACGAACTGGTAAACCACGGCGATGACGGATACCACGGTAAGAACCGATTTCCATCAGACGTTTAATGTTAAGAGAGATTTCACGGCGAAGGTCACCCTCAACTTTTAATTTGTCAATGATCTCACGAATTTTATTTAATTCGTCTTCTGTCAGATCACGTACACGAGTATGTTCAGAAACACCAGCTTCTGTTAGAATTTTTTGTGCAGTGGAACTGCCAATACCATAGATGTAAGTTAATGAGATAACTACGCGCTTGTCGCGTGGAATATCAACACCTGCTATACGTGCCATATCAATGTGCACCTCCTATTCAAATTATCCTTGTTTTTGTTTATGTTTAGGGTTTTCACAAATAACCATTACTTTGCCGCGTCTGCGAATGACTTTGCATTTCTCACAGATTGGCTTTACTGATGGTCTTACTTTCATTTTTTCCAACCTCCTTCATAGTCCGGAGTGCTTAAGTTATTTATAGCGATAAGTAATACGGCCGCGTGTTAAATCATACGGAGAAAGTTCAACTGTTACTTTATCTCCAGGCAGAATGCGAATAAAGTGCATGCGGATCTTCCCTGAAACATGGGCAAGTATCGTATGTCCATTTTCCAGTTCTACCTTAAACATTGCATTCGGCAAAGTTTCAACTACTGTGCCTTCAATTTCAATTACATCGTCTTTCGCCATTCGTTATTCTCCCTTCTCTTTTCATACAGAACCCCGCTGCAAATGAAGCGGTCCTGGTTATTAGACTAGACTTGAATCAATTTCTGGAGAAGCACATATGTGTTAGGCTTTAGTTAGGATTTCAAAACCGGTTTCAGTAATCGCAACTGTATGTTCGAAGTGAGCACACATTTTCCCGTCTTGAGTAACAACTGTCCAGTTGTCCTCAAGTGTTTTCACATAGCGCCTTCCAGCGTTCACCATTGGTTCGATTGCAAGCACCATTCCAGGTCTGAGCTTTGGACCTCTGCCAGGCGGACCGTAATGAGGAATTTGCGGATCCTCATGCAAGTTTTGACCAATGCCATGTCCTACATACTCACGCACTATTGAAAAGCCATGAGATTCCACATATGTTTGAATCGCATGGGAGATGTTTGAAAGACGTTCACCTGGCTTCGCTTCCTCTAAACCGACAAAAAGCGAATCCTTTGTCACTTCCAACAGCTTCTGGACTTCGGAAGAAACGGTGCCAACAGGATAAGTCCAGGCAGAATCACCATGATAACCTCGATAGTTAGCCCCAATATCCAGACTAATGATGTCCCCTTCTTTTAAAACTCTGTCCCCAGGAATACCGTGAACAAGTTCTTCGTTAACAGATGTACAAATACTGCCGCGAAAACCATTATACCCTTTAAAAGAAGGAATTGCATCATGCTGTCGAATAAATTTTTCCGCAATTTCATCTAACTCTTTTGTGCTTATACCGGGAGAGATAAACCTCTGCAGCTCCTTATGCGTTAAAGCAACAATTCGTCCTGCTTCTTTCATAATCTCTATCTCTCGAGGGGTCTTGCAAATAATCATTTACTTGAGGCCTTTCAGAAGTTCGTCAATGTCTTCAAAGACTTTTCCGATTTCCTGCTGACCATTAATATCCTTCAAGTAACCTTTTTGCCGGTAAAAATCTAGTAATGGTTCGGTTTGTTTTAAATTGACATCCAAACGATTTTGAACAGTTTCTTCATTGTCATCTGCACGCTGATAAAGCTCACCGCCGCAACGATCACACTTATCCTCAACAGCTGGCGGGTTAAATACGAGGTGGTATGTAGCTCCGCAGCTTTTGCAAATACGGCGTCCGGTTAAACGAGCCATGAGAATATCTTTATCAACATTAACGTTGATGACATAGTTGATTTTCTTTCCAAGCTCTTCTAACATGTTTTCAAGCGCTTCGGCCTGAGCAACTGTTCTTGGAAAACCATCAAGAAGAAAACCGTCTTGACAATCAGTTTTGCTCAATCTTTCGCGAACAATTCCGATTGTCACTTCATCAGGGACAAGAGCACCTTCATCCATAAAGGATTTAGCCTTCAATCCAAGTTCCGTGCCCTCTTTCATTGCTGCGCGGAACATATCGCCTGTAGAAATGTGTGGAATGTCATATTTTTCAACAATTCGTTCGGCCTGCGTACCTTTTCCGGCACCTGGCAGTCCCATTAATACTAGATTCATTTGTATACCCCCTCAATCTGATTCAAGACGTGCAACAGCTTGCCTTTATTTAATAAAGCCTTTGTAATGGCGTTTGACAAGCTGGGCTTCCAATTGTTTCATTGTTTCCAATGCAACACCAACTACAATCAGCAAACTTGTGCCGCCGATTTGGGCAGTTTGTGGAAGTCCTGCAAACTTTATAAAAAATACAGGAAGAACGGAGATAACAGCTAGGAATATCGCTCCAACAAATGTTAAACGGTATAAAACTCTTGTTAAATAATCCTGCGTGTTTTTCCCAGGACGAATACCTGGAATGTATCCTCCTTGTTTCTTCAAGTTGTCAGCCAATTGTTCTGGATTCACTTGAATAAACGCGTAAAAATACGTAAATGCAACGATCAACGCCACATAAATGATCATACCGACGGGTTTTGTATAATCAAAAATGTTTTGAATCGTCATTGTGACATCATTTGAGCCAAAGAACGACGATAATGTTTGAGGCGTGACCAGAAAAGCTATCGCGAAAATGACAG
This sequence comes from Bacillus lumedeiriae, assembly GCF_044891285.1. Classification (NCBI taxonomy): domain Bacteria; kingdom Bacillati; phylum Bacillota; class Bacilli; order Caryophanales; family Bacillaceae; genus Bacillus; species Bacillus lumedeiriae. The sequence goes on along the minus strand of NZ_JAUIYO010000016.1, from coordinate 43,644 downwards.
GAATAACTCCGGCTGCATTTACTTTTAAAGGTAAATGAGTTGCTTGGGCACCACGTGCACCAACCCCGTTGTCACCAGTCACACGCTTAGCGTATTGAATCGGAATTTTACGCAATGCCTGCTGAAAAAAGATTACTCCAACGATAAGTGCCAAGACAGCTAGTACAATCAGTATTAGCACAACGATTTTTAAGAATAGTTGTTCACCGGCTCCTTCAATTTGTTGTACATAAATCTGATTCACGGCATTTGGTATCGCCGCAACAATCCCAGCAAAAATGATAACCGAAATTCCGTTTCCAACACCTTTGGAAGTGATTAACTCCCCAAGCCACATGAGAAAAGCTGTCCCAGCCGTTAACACGAGGGCAATAAGCAGATAAGCGCCTATGCTGTTACTTTCAACGAGCATGCCGCCATATAAGCGGTTGAAACCATACGACATTCCAAGTGCTTGGATAAAACCAAGAACAATCGTGAAATATCTCGTAAACTGTGCCAGCTTACGACGGCCAACCTCTCCTTGCTTCGACCATTCGGTAAACTTCGGAACCACATCCATTTGTAAAAGCTGAACAATGATGGAAGCTGTAATATAAGGCATAATTCCCATAGCAAGAATGGAGAAGTTCTTAAGCGCTCCCCCGCCAAAAGTATTAAGAAAGCCGATCAGTCCTGCCTGTTCCTGCATTTTCAATACATTTGCATCGACGTTGGGAACAGGAATAAATGTGCCGATACGGAAAACGATTAACATAAGAAGGGTGAATATAATTTTTCTTCTTATATCACCCACACGCATAAAATTGGAGATTGTGCGAAACATTAAATCACCTCAGTCGTACCGCCAGCAGCCTCAATTGCTTCTTGAGCAGCAGAAGAGAATTTATGAGCTTTTACAGTCAATTTCTTCTCAACGTTGCCTTTAGCAAGAATTTTGATTCCTGCTTTTTCGTTGCGGACAACACCAGTTTCAATAAGAAGTTCCGGTGTGACTTCTGTTCCTTCGTCAAAGCGATTTAATGCATCGAGATTAACGATTGCATATTCTTTTCTGTTGATGTTAGTAAAACCACGTTTCGGTAAGCGTCGGAATAAAGGAGTTTGTCCCCCTTCAAAACCTAGACGTACACCACCGCCTGAACGGGCGTTTTGTCCTTTATGACCTTTACCGGCAGTTTTACCATTTCCAGAGCCGGGACCACGTCCAACACGATTGCGAGCTTTACGAGAACCTTCAGCAGGTTTTAATTCATGAAGTTTCATGTTCGTGCACCTCCTTATTCTCTAGATTAAAATTATTGTTCGTTAACAGTCACTAAGTGAGCTACTTTATTGATCATGCCTCTAATTGCTGCATTATCTTGATGCTCCACTGTTTGATGTAGCTTGCGAAGACCAAGAGCTTTAACTGTTTCACGTTGATCCTTCGAACGACCGATCAAGCTGCGAGTGAGGGTAATTGTTAATTTTTCAGCCATTGTAAATCCCTCCTTATCCTAACAGTTCTTCTACTGATTTTCCGCGCAATTTAGCAACATCTTCCGCACGCTTCAGTTGTTTAATTCCTTCAATAGTAGCACGCACCATGTTAATTGGCGTATTTGAACCATGAGATTTAGAAAGAATGTCTTCTACCCCACCAAGCTCAAGTACCGCACGAACTGGTCCACCAGCGATAACCCCAGTACCTTCAGAAGCAGGCTTCAAAAGGATTTCGCCGCCGCCAAAACGACCGATCACTTCGTGTGGAATCGTTGTTCCAACGATAGGAATAGTAACTAAATTTTTCTTTGCATCTTCGATTGCTTTGCGAATGGCATCAGGTACTTCTTGCGCTTTACCAGTTCCAAAGCCTACGTGTCCGTTTTTGTCACCGACAACCACAAGAGCAGTAAAGCGGAAACGACGACCGCCTTTTACTACTTTCGCTACACGATTGACCGTAACTACGCGTTCTTCAAGTTCAAGTTTATTTGGATCAATGCGACGCATTAATTTGTCCCTCCTTCTTTATTAGAATTCCAGTCCATTTTCGCGCGCTGCTTCTGCTAAAGCTTTTACGCGACCATGATATAAGTAACCTCCGCGGTCAAATACTACGGATTTGATTCCTTTTTCACTCGCTCTTTTAGCCACTAATTCGCCAACTTTTGCAGCTGCTTCAGTGTTGCCTGTTTTTTCTAAACCGAAGTCTTTTTCGATTGTAGAAGCGTTGACAAGAGTTACACCGTTCACATCATCGATCACTTGAGCGTAAAGATGTTGGTTAGAACGGAAGATATTTAAACGTGGACGAGATGGTGTACCGCTGACTTTCGCACGTACACGAACGTGTCTCTTCTTACGTGTTTTATTTTTATCTTGTTTCGTAATCATCGTGGTCACTCCTTTCGTTTACTTAAGCGACATTACTTACCTGTTTTACCTTCTTTGCGACGTACGTATTCGCCTTCATAACGAATCCCTTTACCTTTGTAAGGCTCTGGTGGACGTACTGCGCGAACGTTAGCAGCAAAAGCTCCTACGCGCTCTTTGTTGATGCCTTTAACGATTACTTTCGTGTTAGAAGGAACTTCCACTTCTACACCTGTTTCTGGCTCCATTTCAACAGGGTGAGAATAACCAACGTTCAAAACAAGCTTGTTGCCTTGTTTTTGTGCACGGTATCCGACACCATTTAGTTCAAGAGCTTTTTCGAAACCTTTAGATACACCCTCAACCATGTTTGCAAGCAACGCACGAGTTGTACCGTGGATTGTACGATGTTCTTTAGATTCTGAAGGACGAACGACTGTAACAACGTTACCTTCAATTTCGATCTTCATGTCTTTGTTAAATGTATTAACAAGCTCACCTTTCGGGCCTTTTACAGTAACAGTGTTATTATCGTTCGCCAATGTTACGCCTTCTGGCAGCTCAATAGGTTTTTTCCCTACGCGAGACATATTGTTGCACCTCCATTCATTACAAAAATATTACCAAACGTATGCTAATACTTCGCCGCCAATTTGTTGAGCGCGAGCTTCTTTATCCGTTAACACACCTTTGGATGTTGATACAAGAGCAATACCTAAACCGTTAAGTACTCTTGGCATTTCATCAGCTTTAGCGTAAACACGCAGACCAGGTTTGCTGATACGTTTTAAACCAGTGATAACCCGTTCGTTGTGCGCTCCATATTTCAAGAAAATACGGATCATGCCTTGCTTGTTGTCTTCAATAAATTCAACGTCACGCACGAAACCTTCACGTTTTAAAATTTCAGCGATTTCCTTTTTGATGTTAGAAGCAGGTACTTCTAATTTCTCGTGACGCACCATGTTCGCATTACGGATGCGAGTAAGCAAATCTGCAATCGGATCTGTCATAACCATTCTATTTACCTCCTTCCCAAGTCGGGGTATTACCAACTGGCTTTTTTAACACCAGGAATTTGTCCTTTATATGCAAGTTCACGGAAACAAATACGGCAAAGCTTAAATTTGCGGTATACAGAGTGTGGACGTCCGCAACGTTCGCAGCGTGTGTACTCTTGTACTTTAAATTTAGGTGTGCGTTTTTGTTTCGCAATCATTGATTTTTTAGCCACGTTTTCGCCTCCCTTTTATAGAGATTACTTTTGGAACGGCATTCCAAGTTGAGTTAACAATTCGCGAGATTCTTCATCAGTTTTCGCAGTTGTAACAATTACGATATCCATACCGCGGATTTTGCTTACTTTATCGTAATCAATCTCAGGGAAGATTAATTGTTCTTTCACACCAAGTGTATAGTTGCCGCGTCCGTCAAATGCTTTCTTAGAAATACCACGGAAGTCACGTACACGTGGAAGTGATACAGAGATCAATTTATCAAGGAATTCGTACATACGCTCTCCGCGTAATGTTACTTTCGCTCCGATCGGCATACCTTCACGAAGACGGAAGCCTGCGATCGAATTTTTCGCACGCGTAATCAACGGCTTTTGGCCAGTAATTAACGCTAGCTCTTCAACAGCTGTATCAAGCACTTTCGCGTTTTGAACAGCGTCGCCAACTCCCATATTAACTACGATTTTTTCAACTTTCGGTACTTGCATTACTGAGTCGTAATTGAATTTATTCATTAAAGCAGGTGTAATTTCTTCATTAAACTTTGCTTTAAGGCGGTTCATAAAGTGTACCTCCCTTCATTAACAGGCTTATTATTTATCTAAAGTTTCACCGGATTTTTTTGCTACGCGTACTTTCTTGCCGTCAACCACTTTGAATCCTACACGAGTAGGTTCATTTGATTTAGGGTCTAAAAGCATAACGTTAGAAACGTGAATAGGTGCCTCTTGGCTAATAATTCCGCCTTGCGGATTTACTTGAGAAGGCTTCGCGTGTTTTTTCACGATATTAATTCCTTCTACAAGAACACGGTCTTTTTTAGGAAATGCTGCAAGCACGATGCCTGTTTTTCCTTTGTCTTTGCCCGTGATAACCATTACTTTATCGCCTTTTTTGACATTCATTTGATCGCACCTCCTTGAATGGTCAAGTTGATAAAATTTAATTTCATTAGATTACTTCTGGAGCAAGAGAAACAATTTTCATAAAGTTGCTATCACGTAGTTCACGTGCAACTGGACCAAAGATACGAGTTCCGCGTGGGCTCTTGTCATCTTTAATAATTACGCAAGCATTTTCGTCAAAACGGATATACGATCCGTCATTACGGCGCATTCCACGTTTTGTACGAACAATAACAGCTTTTACTACATCACCTTTTTTGACAACGCCGCCTGGTGTTGCTTGTTTCACTGTGCAGACGATGATATCTCCGATGTTTGCAGTCTTACGGCCAGAGCCACCAAGAACTTTGATCGCTAAAACTTCACGCGCACCCGAGTTATCAGCTACTTTTAAACGAGATTCTTGTTGGATCATTTATGTTACCTCCCTTCGGATTCACGTTATATCCGAACAATAATAAATTAGATAATAACTGCTTTTTCAACAACTTCAACTAAACGGAAGCGTTTTGTAGCAGACAACGGGCGAGTTTCCATGATACGGACAACATCACCGATTTTTGCTTCATTCAACTCATCATGAGCTTTGAATTTTTTAGAGTACTTAACGCGTTTGCCGTAAAGTGAGTGCTTTTTATAAGTTTCTACAAGAACAGTGACTGTCTTATCCATTTTGTCAGACACAACACGTCCAGTATAAACTTTACGTTGGTTACGTTCACTCATTGCGCAAACCTCCTCTCAATTATCGATTGTTAACATCGATCTCTCTTTGGCGAATTACAGTTTTCATACGAGCGATCGCTTTACGTACCTCACGGATGCGAGCAGTGTTTTCAAGTTGACCAGTCGCTAATTGGAAGCGAAGGTTGAAAAGCTCCTCTTTTAAAGACTTAAGCTTTTGTTCAATTTCGGCAGTGGTTAATTCAATAATTTCATTAGCCTTCATTTGATTCACCACCAATTTCTTCTCGTTTTACGAATTTGCATTTTACTGGTAGTTTGTGTGCAGCAAGACGAAGTGCTTCACGCGCTACTTCTTCAGACACACCAGCAATTTCAAACATAATTTTTCCAGGTTTCACTACAGCTACCCATCCTTCAGGAGCACCTTTACCGGAACCCATCCGAACTTCAAGAGGTTTTGCTGTGTAAGGTTTATGAGGGAAAATTTTGATCCATACTTTACCGCCACGTTTCATATAACGAGTCATAGCGATACGTGCTGATTCGATTTGACGGTTAGTAATCCAAGAAGCTTCAAGAGCTTGTAAACCGTATTCACCGAATGCTACTTCTGTGCCGCCTTTTGCTTGACCGCGCATTTTTCCACGGTGTACACGACGGTATTTTACACGTTTAGGCAATAACATATTATTTTCCTCCTTCCTCAGACTTCTTCTTCGTAGGAAGAACCTCTCCACGGTAAATCCATACTTTCACGCCAAGCTTACCATAAGTAGTGTCAGCTTCAACATGCGCATAATCGATGTCCGCACGAAGTGTATGAAGTGGAACTGTTCCTTCACTATAGTGTTCAGCACGAGCGATATCTGCACCGCCAAGACGTCCAGAAACCTGTGTTTTGATTCCTTTTGCACCCGCACGAATTGTACGTTGAATTGCTTGTTTTTGTGCACGACGGAAAGATACACGGTTTTCCAATTGGCGAGCAATGTTTTCTGCTACAAGCTTAGCATCTAAATCAGCTCTTTTAATTTCAACGATATTAATATGAACACGTTTGCCAGTTAATTGGTTTAGAGATTTACGAAGTGCTTCAACCTCAGATCCACCTTTACCGATAACCATACCAGGCTTCGCTGTATGAACAGTAATGTTGATGCGGTTAGCAGCACGCTCAATTTCAACTCGAGATACAGAAGCATCTTTTAAACGGTTTTCGATATATTCACGAACTTTAAGGTCTTCGTGTAAAAGGCTCGCATAATCTTTTTCTGCATACCATTTTGAATCCCAGTCACGAATGATACCGACACGTAAACCATTAGGATGTACTTTTTGACCCACGAATTATCCCTCCTTCTTTTCTGATACCACGATTGTGATGTGGCTTGTACGTTTATTAATTGCACTTGCGCGTCCCATTGCACGTGGACGGAAACGTTTTAAAGTTGGACCTTCGTCAACAAATACTTGTTTAACAACAAGTTTATTGACATCCATGTCATAGTTATGCTCTGCATTAGCAACCGCAGAGTTAAGTAATTTTTCAACGATAGGAGATGCAGCTTTTGGTGTGTGGCGTAAAATAGCAACAGCTTCTCCCACTTGCTTTCCTCGAATCAAATCAACCACTAAACGTGCTTTACGAGGAGCAATACGAACTGTTTTCACAACAGCTTTTGCTTCCATTAGGATACCCTCCTCTCATTAACGTCTTGTTTTCTTGTCGTCACTGCCGTGACCTTTATACGTACGTGTTGGTGCAAATTCACCAAGTTTGTGTCCGACCATATCTTCCGTTACATATACAGGAACGTGTTTACGGCCATCGTACACAGCAATTGTGTGTCCAATGAAAGCTGGGAAGATTGTTGAACGGCGAGACCAAGTTTTTACAACTTGTTTCTTATCAGCTTCATTTAACTTTTCAATTTTATTGAATAAATGATCATCAACAAAAGGTCCTTTTTTCAAGCTGCGGCCCATTTTGGTACCTCCCTTCGCAATTGGTCTACGGTTCGCAAAAGGAACCGTAGTGCAATTACGTTATTTTTTGCGGCGACGAACGATAAACTTGTCGCTTTTGTTTGTTTTCTTACGAGTTTTGTATCCAAGAGTCGGTTTGCCCCAAGGTGTAACAGGTGTCTTACGTCCGATTGGCGTACGACCTTCACCACCACCGTGTGGGTGATCATTCGGGTTCATTACAGATCCACGAACCGTTGGTTTCTTACCTAACCAGCGAGAACGTCCTGCTTTACCAATGTTAACAAGTTCATGCTGCTCATTACCTACTTGACCAACAGTCGCGCGGCAAGTAGCAAGAATCATACGAACCTCACCAGAATTCAAGCGAACAAGAACGTATTTTCCTTCTTTACCTAACACTTGTGCAGATGTCCCTGCAGAACGAACTAATTGTCCGCCTTTGCCAGGTTTCAACTCGATGTTGTGAACAACTGTACCTACAGGAATGTTAACTAAAGGAAGAGCGTTACCTGTTTTGATATCAGCCTCTGGTCCGGACATAACTTCCATTCCGACTTTAAGGTTTTTTGGTGCTAAGATGTAGCGTTTTTCACCGTCAGCATAATTGATTAAAGCAATGTTTGCTGAGCGGTTTGGATCATACTCGATTGTGGCAACGCGTCCAGGTATACCATCTTTATCGCGTTTGAAGTCGATAATACGGTATTGACGCTTATGGCCGCCACCTTGATGACGAACAGTAGTTCTACCTTGGTTATTGCGTCCGCCTTTCTTTTTAAGAGGCGCCAGCAACGATTTTTCTGGAGTGTCTGTTGTAAGCTCAGAAAAATCCAACGTCGTCATGTTACGACGACCGTTTGTGGTTGGTTTATACTTTTTAATCGCCATGTCATTTCCCTCCTCTTCTTATATTCTTAAATTAAACTTCAAATAGTTCGATTTCTTTGCTGTCTTGAGTTAATGTAACAACCGCTTTACGGCGTTTGTTTGTATAACCTGCAAAACGACCCATACGTTTGAACTTACCTTTGTAGTTCATGATGTTGACTTTTGCTACTTTCACGCCAAAGATTTCTTCGATTGCATCTTTAACTTGAGTTTTGTTTGCTTTCACATCAACTTCGAACGTATATTTTTTATCAGCCATAACTTCAGTTGAATGTTCTGTAATAACGGGGCGCTTAATAACATCGCGAGCATCCATTATGCAAGCACCTCCTCTACTTTTTCAACAGCTGCTTTAGTGATGATTAGTTTGTCATGTCCAAGAACATCTAAAACGCTAATACCACTTGCATCTACCACGGTTACTCCTGGGATGTTACGGGCAGATAAAGCAACATTTTCATTTAAAGCTTCTGTTACGATCAGCGCTTTGCTGTCCACAGAAAGATTTTTCAATACGCTTGCGAATTCTTTTGTTTTTGGTGCATCAAGAGATAATGCTTCCAAAACCACGATATTTTGTTCTGCTAACTTAGAAGAAAGAGCAGATTTAATCGCTAAGCGACGTACTTTTTTCGGCATTTTATAGCTGTAGCTACGTGGAACTGGACCGAACACTGTTCCGCCTCCGCGCCATTGTGGAGAGCGAATAGATCCTTGACGAGCACGTCCAGTACCTTTTTGACGCCATGGTTTACGGCCGCCGCCACGCACTTCTGAGCGATTTTTCACTTTGCTTGTTCCTTGACGTAAAGACGCACGCTGCATCATTACTGCCTCGAATAAAACGTGTTGATTAGGTTCAATACCAAAAACAGAATCATTCAGTTCGATTTCACCAACTTCAGCTCCGCTTTGGTTTAATAGTGTAACTTTCGGCATTCTTATTTCCTCCTTTCTAGAAAAAGTCGATTATTTTACTTTTATCGCACTTTGGATTTTCACTAGAGATTTTCTAGGTCCAGGAACGTTTCCTTTTACTAAGATAACGTTGCGATCCGCGTCAACTCTTACTACTTGCAGGTTTTGGATAGTGATTTGTTCGCCACCCATACGTCCTGGTAGTAATTTGTTTTTGAATACACGGTTAGGAGCAACTGGTCCCATTGAACCAGGACGACGATGATAACGAGATCCATGAGACATTGGCCCGCGGCTTTGTCCGTGGCGTTTGATTGCCCCTTGGAATCCTTTACCTTTTGAAACTCCTGTTACGTCAATGATATCCCCTTCAGCGAAAATATCTACTTTGACTTCTTGACCAACTTCTACTTCGCTGCCGAAATTACGGAACTCACGAATGAAGCGCTTAGGTGCAGTGTTAGCTTTCGCAACGTGACCTTTAGCTGGCTTGTTGGAAAGTTTTTCACGCTTATCATCGAAACCTAATTGAATAGCTTCGTATCCATCGTTTTCGATTGTTTTCTTTTGTAGTACAACGTTTGCTGCTGCTTCGATCACGGTAACTGGGATGAGTTCTCCGTTTTCAGCGAACACTTGAGTCATACCTACTTTTCTTCCTAAGATTCCTTTGGTCATGAGTCACACCTCCTGAATATTGATATTTTTTATAATAAATTAAAGTTTGATTTCAATGTCAACGCCTGACGGTAAGTCTAAACGCATTAATGAATCAACAGTTTGTGGTGTTGGATTCACGATGTCGATTAAACGTTTATGTGTGCGCATCTCGAATTGCTCACGAGAATCTTTGTACTTATGAACCGCACGCAAGATTGTGTAAACAGACTTCTCTGTTGGTAATGGGATTGGACCCGATACGTTAGCACCAGAACGTTTTGCTGTTTCAACGATCTTTTCTGCTGATTGATCTAAAATTCTGTGATCATATGCTTTTAAACGAATACGAATTTTTTCTTTTGCCATTATTTTCCCTCCTTTTCCGCCTATTTGATAATAGACATTCTCCGTGGAAATATCCTAACGACACTCGCCATGGCAAAGCGGCCGGGTGTATCAGCAACCTTCCACATCATCGCTGTCAAAAACCAACATTGTTAAGTATACACGAATTCTTTAAGTTATGCAACTTAATTTAAAATAATTTTTACGCCTCGTGCACTTTTTCTATTATATATACATCAGTCTCTTATTTCAATAGAAGAAAATAGAATAGCTATCAATTAAAACAAGATCGGTTTACATTAAAAGCAGCAGTCCCTTCTTAATAAAGAGCTGAACCCCTAATTGCAAAACATATAGTTTCATATGGCATAAAAAAAGCAGACGGAAATCCGCCTGCTTTTTTGAAAAATGATTACTTTTCGATTGTAGAAACAACGCCTGAACCAACAGTACGTCCGCCTTCACGAATAGAGAAACGAGTTCCTTCTTCGATAGCGATTGGAGAAATAAGTTCAACGTTCATTTCGATGTTATCGCCAGGCATAACCATTTCTACGCCTTCAGGAAGTTGAACAACACCAGTCACGTCAGTTGTACGGAAGTAGAACTGTGGACGGTAGTTTGTGAAGAATGGAGTGTGACGTCCACCCTCTTCTTTAGATAGTACGTATACTTCAGCTTTAAATTTAGTATGTGGTGTGATTGAACCTGGTTTAGCAAGAACTTGTCCACGTTGGATGTCTTCACGTGCAACACCACGAAGAAGAGCACCGATGTTGTCGCCAGCTTCTGCATAGTCAAGAAGCTTACGGAACATTTCTACTCCAGTTACAGTAGTAGATTTCGCTTCTTCAGCTAAACCGATGATTTCTACAACGTCACCAACTTTAACTTGTCCACGCTCAACACGGCCAGTTGCAACTGTACCACGGCCAGTGATTGAGAATACGTCCTCAACAGGCATCATGAATGGTTTTTCAGTGTCACGCTCTGGAGTTGGAACATACTCATCAACAGCGTTCATAAGTTCAACGATTCTTTCTTCCCACTCAGCTTCTCCTTCAAGAGCTTTAAGAGCAGAACCTTTGATTACTGGTACGTCATCTCCAGGGAAATCGTACTCAGAAAGAAGGTCACGTACTTCCATTTCTACTAATTCAAGAAGTTCTTCATCGTCTACCATGTCGCATTTGTTTAAGAATACTACTAGGTAAGGTACACCTACGTTACGAGAAAGAAGGATGTGCTCACGAGTTTGTGGCATTGGGCCATCAGCAGCAGATACTACTAGGATACCGCCATCCATTTGTGCAGCACCAGTGATCATGTTTTTAACGTAGTCAGCATGTCCTGGGCAGTCAACGTGCGCATAGTGACGAGTATCTGTTTCATACTCAACGTGTGAAGTATTGATTGTGATACCACGCTCACGCTCTTCTGGAGCAGCGTCGATTTGATCGTAACCTTTTGCTTCACCGCCGCCTTTTTTAGCAAGAACAGTTGTGATTGCAGCAGTTAAAGTTGTTTTACCATGGTCAACGTGACCAATTGTACCGATATTCGCATGTGTTTTGGAACGGTCGAATTTTTCCTTAGCCATTAGGAAATCCTCCTTTGAGTTGTCAATTTAATTATATTTTATAGGGACTTTTCAGTCAGGGGGAATCCCCCCTGTCTTCAAAGATACCAAAGCATACAATAGTATTTATACTTTATTAGAAAGTATAAATCAATTATTCGCCTTTATTTTTTTTGATAATTTCTTCAGAAACGGATTTTGGCACTTCTTCGTAGTGATCAAAGTGCATTGAATACGTTCCGCGGCCCTGTGTATTAGAACGCAGGGAAGTTGCATAACCGAACATTTCGGAAAGTGGAACGAATGCTTTAACTACTTGTGCATTACCGCGTGCTTCCATTCCTTCTACACGTCCACGACGAGAAGTAATGTCACCCATAATATCTCCAAGATATTCATCAGGAATAACAACTTCTACTTTCATCATCGGCTCAAGAAGAACTGGATTACATTTGGAAACTGCATTTTTCAACGCCATAGAAGCAGCGATTTTAAATGCCATCTCACTGGAGTCAACATCATGGTAAGAACCGTCAAATAGTCTTGCTTTGATGTCGATCAATGGATAACCAGCAAGTACACCATTTTGCAGTGCATCCTCAAGTCCAGCTTGGACAGCAGGAATGTATTCACGTGGAACAACCCCTCCGACGATGCCGTTTTCGAATTCAAAACCAGCACCTTCTTCGTTAGGTGTAAACTCGATCCATACATGTCCAAATTGTCCGCGTCCACCAGATTGGCGGGCAAACTTCCCTTCAACTTGAGCAGAAGCACGGAATGTTTCGCGGTAAGCAACCTGTGGCGCACCAACGTTTGCTTCCACTTTAAACTCACGACGCATACGGTCTACAAGGATATCTAAATGAAGTTCCCCCATACCGGAAATAACAATTTGTCCTGTTTCAGGGTTTGTTTCGGCACGGAAAGTTGGATCTTCTTCTTGAAGTTTTTGAAGAGCAGTTGTCATTTTATCCTGATCACCTTTTGATTTCGGCTCAACAGATAAAGAGATAACCGGCTCTGGGAATTCCATAGACTCTAAAATAACAAGACTTTTCTCGTCACAAAGAGTGTCTCCAGTAGTTGTATCTTTCAATCCAACTGCTGCAGCGATATCCCCTGCATGAACTTCAGCGATTTCCTCACGAGAGTTCGCATGCATTTGCAGAATACGACCTACACGCTCACGCTTGCCTTTAGTTGAGTTTTGTACGTATGAACCAGAATTTAAAATACCGGAATATACGCGGAAGAACGTCAACTTACCAACGTAAGGGTCAGTCATAACTTTAAATGCAAGTGCTGAGAATGGAGCATCATCCGATGATGGACGAGTTACTTCTTCATCACTGTCAGGCAGTGTACCTTTGATGTTAGGTACATCTGTTGGAGCTGGAAGGTAATCAATTACCGCATCAAGCACTAATTGAACACCTTTGTTTTTGAAGGCTGTTCCACAAAGAACTGGGAAGAACTCAACATTCAAAGTACCTTTACGGATCGCAGCTTTGATTTCTGGAATCGTTACTTCTTCTCCACCAAGGTATTTTTCCATGATTTCTTCATCGAACTCTGCAACAGCTTCAATTAACTTTTCACGGTACTCTTCTGCTTGAGCCTGCATCTCTTCAGGAATGTCTCCTTCTTCGATGTCAGTTCCAAGGTCGTTTCCGTAGAAAGTTGCTTTCATTTCAACTAAATCGATAATGCCGCGGAACTCATCTTCAGCTCCAATTGGAAGTTGAATTGGATGAGCATTCGCCATTAAACGATCGTTAATTGTACCTACTGAATACAAGAAGTCCGCACCGATTTTATCCATTTTGTTAACGAATACGATACGTGGAACCCCATAAGTTGTCGCCTGACGCCAAACAGTTTCTGTTTGAGGCTCAACTCCAGATTGGGCATCAAGTACAGTAACAGCACCATCAAGTACACGAAGTGAACGTTCAACCTCAACAGTGAAGTCTACGTGTCCAGGTGTGTCAATGATGTTTACGCGGTGGCCTTTCCACTGCGCTGTTGTCGCAGCAGAAGTGATTGTAATACCACGCTCTTGCTCTTGCTCCATCCAGTCCATTTGAGATGCACCTTCGTGAGTCTCACCAATTTTATGGATTCGGCCTGTATAATAAAGAATACGCTCAGTTGTTGTTGTTTTACCGGCATCGATGTGTGCCATGATACCGATATTTCGAGTGTTTTCTAAGGAGAACTCTCTTGCCATGTATGTCTTTCTCCTTCCTTGGTTTGGTTAGTTTTGAAAGTTAATCTTACCAGCGGTAATGAGCAAATGCTTTATTTGCTTCCGCCATTTTGTGTGTATCTTCACGTTTCTTAACAGAAGCCCCTGTATTGTTCGCTGCATCAAGAATTTCTGCTGCAAGGCGTTCTTCCATTGTTTTCTCGCCGCGCAGACGAGAATAGTTGACTAACCAGCGCAGACCAAGAGTTGTGCGGCGTTCAGGACGAACCTCAACAGGCACTTGATAGTTTGCACCACCTACACGGCGTGCTCTAACCTCTAATACTGGCATGATATTTTTAATTGCTTGATCAAATACTTCCATTGGATCTTTACCCGTACGTTCACGGATAAGGTCAAATGATGCGTAAAGAATGGCTTGTGATTTACCTCTTTTACCGTCTACCATCATTTTGTTGATGAGACGAGTAACTAGCTTTGAGTTGTACATTGGATCTGGAAGTACGTCTCTTTTCGCTACAGGTCCTTTACGTGGCATATGATTTCCTCCTTCCACATAATTGCTTCATTTAATGTTTAACTGAGATTTATTTTTTAGCTTCTTTTGGACGCTTCATTCCGTATTTAGAACGGCCTTGACGACGCGTTTCTACACCGGCAGTGTCAAGCGCACCACGAACAATGTGATAACGTACCCCTGGTAAGTCTTTTACTCTTCCTCCACGGATCAAAACAACACTGTGTTCTTGAAGGTTGTGTCCAATCCCAGGAATATAAGCATTCACTTCGATACCATTGCTCAAACGAACACGGGCATATTTACGTAAAGCTGAGTTAGGCTTTTTCGGAGTCATTGTACCAACACGAGTACATACTCCACGCTTTTGTGGTGAATTAATATCCGTTTGCACTTTTTTGAAGCTGTTGTAGCCTTTGTTAAGTGCTGGTGATTTGGATTTAGTTGTTTTTGATTTACGAGGTTTACGCACTAACTGGTTAATAGTAGGCATGTAAAGATCCTCCCTTCCTTTTTTCTTAAGCCCACACATCCAGGTGGACCATTTTAAAGTAAAAAACAAAGTCTTTGCAATTTCATGCAAAAACATTATTCATTAATAATAGCAACAGCTGATGCCTTGACATCAATCCCACATGTTTTTCCTAATTTAAGCATAGAATCTACATAAGTAGCCGGCACTGCTTTTCTTTTCGCCAGATCCTCTATTTTTTTATTAAAAGAGGGCTAGCGTTAGCAGCGATGATTACTTGCTGTGCATGATTTCTTTCAAGTGCTTTCACTGTTTGTTTTGTTCCTATTGCCAACTTCTTGGCCTTTGCTACTTTATCGTAAGACATATAAACATCCTCCAAAGTAACGTGGTTCATAGGAGCACCTTGATAATATTATCATTCATATTTTTGAATGTCAACTGCAAAAGCAAATTATTTAATGGAGCCGGATATACCGGCTCCAATCACATCATTCACTTCGTCTCCCAGCGATTACATGTTTCTTGATGAGCATGTATTATTCGACTGTTACAGACTCTTCAGTTGAAGTTAAAACTGGCTCCGAATTGCGATATCGCTGCATACCCGTTCCAGCTGGAACAAGTTTTCCGATAATCACGTTTTCTTTCAAGCCGAGAAGTTCATCCCGCTTACCTTTAATTGCAGCATCTGTCAGGACACGAGTCGTCTCCTGGAAGGATGCAGCTGACAGGAATGAATCCGTTTCAAGTGATGCTTTCGTAATACCAAGAAGAACAGGCCTTCCTGTTGCTGGCATCTTTCCTTCAAGCAATGCCTTTTCGTTGGCATCTCTAAACTGATGAATCTCGAGAAGACTTCCAGGAAGTACATCCGTTTCACCGGCATCAAGTACGCGCACTTTACGAAGCATCTGGCGGACCATTACTTCAATGTGCTTATCTCCGATTTCTACCCCTTGCATACGGTATACTTTCTGTACTTCACGTAACAAGTATTCCTGAACAGAAGAAACATCAGTAATTCTCAAGTATTCTTTCGGATCAATGGAACCTTCTGTTAGTTCCTCACCTCGTGTAACATGGTCATTAACAGCTACTTTTAAGCGGGCTGTATAAGGAACTGTATACGTCCGGCTCTCTACATCGCTTTGCAAGACGATTTCTTGTTGACGATCGCGCCCCTCATTTATCGCTGTAACGACACCATCAATCTCAGAGATTACTGCCTGACCTTTCGGATTACGCGCCTCAAACAATTCCTGAATACGTGGCAAACCTTGAGTAATATCGTCTCCGGCTACCCCGCCTGTATGGAACGTACGCATCGTAAGCTGTGTGCCTGGTTCCCCAATAGATTGAGCAGCAATGATACCAACTGCTTCGCCCACTTCCACTTGTTGTCCAGTTGCAAGGTTGCGCCCATAACATTTTTTACATACACCATGACGGGTATTACAAGTGAATGCAGATCGAATCCATACTTCTTCAATACCTGCATTGATGATGACGCTTGTCATGTCCTCATCTATTAAATCATTTTCTCTTGCAATGACTCCCCCAGTTTCAGGGTGTGTAATTGTTTTTCTAGAATAACGGCCTACTAGACGCTCTTCTAGCGGCTCAATGACTTCTGTTCCTTCCTTAATGGAGCGAATGAGAAGCCCACGGTCCGTTCCGCAATCATCTTCACGAACGATCACATCTTGAGCTACGTCAACAAGACGACGAGTTAAATAACCTGAGTCAGCTGTTTTCAGAGCCGTATCCGCAAGTCCTTTACGCGCTCCATGTGTCGAGATAAAATATTCTAATACCGTTAAACCTTCGCGGAAACTTGATTTAATCGGAAGTTCGATAATACGTCCAGCCGGGTTGGCCATCAAACCACGCATACCTGCAAGCTGAGTGAAGTTGGACGCGTTACCACGGGCACCCGAATCACTCATCATAAAGATAGGGTTGCGCTTATCTAATGACGCCATTAACTTGCCTTGGATGATATCTTTCGCTGAACTCCAGATCGAAATAACGCGGTCATAACGCTCTTCTTCTGTGATTAATCCACGTCTGAACTGTTTCATAACATTATCGACTTTTACTTGTGCATCTTTTAGGATTTGTTCTTTCTCGCCTAATACAACAATATCAGCAACACCGACCGTAATACCGGCTTTTGTTGAATACTTAAATCCTAAATCCTTCATGCGGTCAAGCATTTTAGATGTTTCTGTAATTTTAAATCGTTTAAATACTTCTGCGATGATATTTCCAAGAATCTTCTTCTTAAACGGAGCAACAATCTCTTGTTTTTGAATGTATTCTTTTACATTCTCAGTTGGATCGACAAAATATTTTTCCGGTGTTTTGATGACTAGGTTTGTATTTGTCGGCTCATTAATATATGGGAATGTATCCGGAAGAATTTCATTGAAAATCATCTTTCCGACAGTTGTAATTAACAACTGGCTGTTTTGTTCTTCAGTAAATGTTTGGTTATTTAAAGAAGAAGCAGCTACAGCTACTCTCGTATGAAGATGAACGTAACCATTCTGATAAGCAATCATTGCCTCATTCGTATCTTTAAATACCATGCCTTCGCCGATCGCATTTTCACGTTCAAGAGTTAAATAATAGTTCCCCAATACCATATCCTGAGACGGAGTAACAACTGGTTTTCCATCTTTCGGGTTTAAGATGTTTTGGGCAGCCAGCATTAACATCCGCGCTTCTGCTTGTGCTTCTGCTGAAAGCGGAACGTGAACAGCCATTTGGTCACCGTCGAAGTCAGCATTATATGCTGTACAAACAAGTGGATGAAGACGAATAGCACGCCCCTCTACAAGTGTAGGCTCAAATGCTTGAATGCCAAGACGGTGAAGAGTTGGAGCACGGTTCAGAAGAACAGGGTGCTCTCTAATCACTTCTTCAAGTACATCCCATACTTCCGGCTGAACACGTTCAATTTTGCGTTTTGCACTCTTAATGTTATGTGCAAGACCCTTTTCAACAAGCTCTTTCATGACAAACGGTTTGAATAATTCAAGTGCCATTTCTTTCGGCAGACCGCATTGATACATTTTTAAGTTTGGACCAACAACGATAACGGAACGCCCTGAATAGTCAACACGTTTCCCTAGCAAGTTCTGACGGAAACGACCCTGTTTTCCTTTGAGCATGTGTGAAAGCGACTTTAACGGACGGTTCCCCGGTCCTGTTACAGGTCGGCCGCGTCGTCCATTATCAATTAATGCATCTACTGCTTCTTGAAGCATCCGTTTTTCGTTTTGAACGATAATGCTTGGTGCCCCAAGATCGAGCAGACGCTTCAAGCGGTTGTTACGGTTAATTACTCGACGGTATAAATCATTCAAGTCAGACGTTGCGAAACGGCCGCCATCCAGCTGAACCATTGGACGAAGCTCAGGAGGAATCACAGGAAGTACATCTAAGATCATCCAATCCGGCTTATTTCCGGAATGACGGAACGCTTCGATAACTTCTAAACGCTTGATTGCTCTTGTTCGACGCTGACCTTGCGCACTCTTTAATTCTTCTTTGAGAAAGTCTACTTCTTTTTCAAGATCAATATCCTGAAGAAGCTTTTTAATCGCCTCTGCACCCATAGATGCTTGAAACTTGTTTCCGTACTTATCTCGATAAGCACGGTATTCCTTTTCGGAAAGCAATTGTTTTTTCTCAAGTGCTGTTTCACCAGTTTCTGTTACAACGTAAGAAGCAAAATAAATAACTTCTTCAAGCGCACGCGGAGACATATCCAACACAAGTCCCATACGGCTCGGGATGCCTTTAAAATACCAGATATGTGAAACAGGAGCTGCTAGTTCAATGTGTCCCATACGTTCCCGGCGAACTTTAGCTTTTGTTACTTCTACTCCGCAGCGGTCACAGACAACACCTTTATAGCGCACTCTTTTATATTTCCCACAATGACATTCCCAGTCTTTTGTCGGTCCAAAAATACGCTCACAAAACAATCCATCTTTTTCTGGTTTTAATGTACGATAATTGATCGTTTCTGGTTTTTTTACTTCACCATATGACCAAGATCGAATTTTATCGGGTGATGCTAGACCGATTTTCATGTACTCAAAGTTATTTACATCTAACAAGGGGCCTACCTCCCTTTTAATCTACAGGTTTTAACCAGTATGCTTAAACTGCTGTGTATGAAAGACAGCCGGGGAATGCTGTGTGGAATCCCCCGGCCTGCTCATTAATTAATCCGTTGAACTTACTTTTTCAGACAATTTTTCTTCAGGGGCAATATTTAATGTATCTGCCTGCTGAAGATCCTCTTCGTCTTCTAAATCACGCATTTCAATTTCCTGATCGTCTCCAGACATGATCTTAACATCCATACCTAAGCTTTGAAGTTCTTTAATCAATACTTTAAATGACTCCGGAACTCCAGGCTCTGGAACATTTTCACCTTTGACGATCGCCTCATATGTTTTTACACGGCCAACGATATCATCTGATTTGACAGTAAGAATTTCCTGAAGTGTATAAGCAGCTCCATAAGCTTCAAGCGCCCATACTTCCATCTCTCCAAAACGCTGACCGCCAAATTGAGCTTTCCCTCCAAGCGGCTGCTGAGTAACAAGGGAATATGGCCCCGTTGAACGGGCATGCAGCTTATCATCAACCATGTGCGCCAGTTTGATCATATACATGATACCGACAGAAACACGGTTGTCAAATGGTTCCCCGCTTCGGCCATCATAAAGAACAGTTTTGGCATCACGAGACATACCGGATTCTTCAATTGTTTCCCAAACATCGTCTTCTGTCGCTCCATCAAATACAGGAGTCGCTACATGCATTCCTAAATAGCGGGCTGCCATACCTAAATGAAGCTCCATTACCTGTCCAATGTTCATACGGGAAGGTACCCCTAATGGGTTTAACATGATATCAACCGGTGTACCATCTGGAAGGTAAGGCATGTCTTCCTCCGGCAAAATACGGGAGATAACCCCTTTGTTTCCGTGTCGTCCAGCCATTTTATCACCTTCAGAAATCTTACGTTTCTGAACGATATATACACGAACAAGCTGATTTACACCCGGTGGCAGTTCATCGCCATCTTCACGGTTAAATACTTTTACATCAAGGACGATTCCCCCACCGCCGTGCGGAACACGTAAGGACGTATCGCGTACTTCACGCGCTTTTTCACCGAAAATGGCATGTAACAGCCGCTCTTCTGCAGTTAGTTCAGTGACACCTTTTGGCGTTACTTTCCCAACAAGCAAATCGCCATCCTTTACTTCGGCTCCTACACGAATAATTCCACGCTCATCAAGGTTACGAAGAGCATCTTCTCCAACGTTCGGAATATCACGAGTGATTTCTTCCGGTCCAAGCTTTGTATCTCGAGACTCTGACTCATATTCTTCAATATGGATAGAAGTATATACGTCATCTTTCACGAGTCTTTCGCTCATGATGATCGCATCTTCATAGTTGTATCCATCCCATGTCATGAAGGCAACCATGACGTTGCGCCCTAGAGCAAGCTCGCCTTTTTCCATGGAAGGTCCATCAGCAAGAACTTCGCCTTTTGTTACGCGGTCACCGACACTAACAATCGGCCGTTGGTTGTAGCATGTACCTTGGTTTGATCGGATAAATTTAAGCAGGCGGTATTTATCCAAATTACCTTTTACTTCTTTGCCATCTATCTCTTCCACACGACGAACCCAAATTTCCCGCGCTTCTACATGCTCAACAATACCAGGCGCTTTACAAATAACAGCAGCTCCAGAGTCTTTCCCTGAAACGTACTCCATGCCTGTACCGACAATCGGCGCTTCTGGCTGCATTAAAGGCACAGCTTGACGCTGCATGTTCGCTCCCATTAATGCCCGGTTAGAGTCATCGTTTTCTAAGAACGGAATACAAGCAGTTGCAGCAGATACTACTTGTTTTGGCGAAACGTCCATGTAATCTACACGCTCGCGTTTTACAACTGTGTTTTCACTCCGGAAGCGGGCTACTACTTCTTCTTCGATAAATGAACCATCTTCATCGAGCAAGACGTTAGCTTGCGCCACAACATAGTTGTCTTCTTCATCAGCTGTTAAATAGTCAATTCGGTCTGTCACTTTTCCGGTATCAGGGTCTACTTTCCGGTACGGTGTTTCAATAAAGCCAAACCGGTTTACTTTTGCATAAGTAGATAGTGAGTTGATCAGTCCGATGTTTGGTCCCTCAGGTGTTTCAATTGGACACATACGGCCATAGTGAGAATAGTGAACGTCACGCACTTCAAATCCTGCACGTTCCCTCGTTAATCCACCAGGTCCAAGGGCAGATAGACGACGCTTATGCGTCAATTCTGCTAACGGATTGGTCTGATCCATAAATTGTGATAGCTGAGAGCTTCCAAAAAACTCTTTAATAGAAGCAATGACCGGACGAATGTTAATAAGCTGCTGCGGTGTAATAGTATTCGCATCCTGAATCGACATCCGTTCACGAACTACACGTTCCATCCGAGACAAACCGATTCTGAATTGATTCTGAAGCAGTTCCCCAACAGAACGAAGACGACGATTACCTAAGTGATCGATATCGTCTGTGTCTCCAACACCATAGAGCAAGTTAAAGAAGTAGCCGATAGATGAAATAATATCAGCAGGAGTAATGTGCTTCACGTTTACATCTGGGAAGCCGTTCCCGATAATATTGATCACTTTTTCCTCATCACTGTTCGGTGCATATACTTTAATGGACTGAATAACAATGTCTTCTTCTACTACTCCGCCCGATTGTTTGTATGTCTTAAAGCCAACACCATTTTCTAAATTCGGGATAATCTTATCAAGTGCACGGCGGTCAAGAAGCGTACCCTTTTCAGCAATAATTTCGCCAGTTTCCGGGTCAGCCAATGTTTCGGCCAAGCGTTGTCCGAATAAACGATTTTTTGTGTGAAGCTTTTTATTCATTTTATAACGCCCGACGCTGGCAAGATCATATCGTTTCGGGTCAAAGAAACGGGAGATCAGCAAGCTTTTGGCATTTTCAACAGTTGGAGGTTCGCCCGGACGCAGCCGCTCATAAATTTCAATGAGCGCTTTTTCGGTACTCTCCGTGTTATCTTTTTCAAGTGTATTGCGAATGTATTCATTATCGCCGATAAGGTCGATGATTTCTTGATCAGAGCCAAACCCAAGAGCACGTAACAACACAGTAATTGGCAATTTTCGCGTACGGTCAATACGAACATATACAATATCTTTTGCATCTGTTTCATATTCCAGCCAAGCTCCTCGGTTCGGAATAACAGTAGCAGTAAAACCGCGTTTTCCGTTTTTGTCCAGTTTCCCACTGTAATACACACTTGGAGAACGAACAAGCTGAGATACGATAACACGCTCTGCTCCATTAATAACAAATGTTCCTGTTTCGGTCATAAGCGGAAAGTCGCCCATGAATACTTCCTGATCCTTTACTTCACCAGTCTCTTTATTTAAAAGACGGACTTTTACTCGAAGTGGAGCTGAATAAGTTACATCGCGCTCCTTAGACTCATCCACCGGATATTTCGGTTCTCCGAGACTGTAATCGATAAATTCCAGTGCAAGATTACCAGTGAAATCTTCAATAGGAGAAATATCCTGAAACATTTCTCTCAAGCCCTCATCAAGAAACCACTGATAGGAGGATGTTTGGATCTCAATGAGATTTGGTAATTCTAAAACTTCACTAATGCGCGCATAACTTCTGCGCTGGCGGTGTCGTCCATACTGAACTAGTTGACCTACCAACTGATTCACCCCTCAAATCAAGCGTTTTAGTTGCCCATATACTTCTTAGCAGCAGGCATCCAGCCTTGCCATAAGACAAAAATAAAAAGGTTTTTTCAAAGAAAACCTCATTTTTACACATGATGAACTATTATTTTATCATCGTAGCCATTTTAACCAGTAATTATACAATATAAATTATTTTAGTAAAAATGGACACAAGTATTATATTGGCATTTTATAATACTAACATAGTGCCATTTGCCAGTCAACGTTTTTCCGCCTTGATGATGTAGTAACCTTTTGAGCGGTGAACTGTTTCTACATTTCCAAATAAGGATTCTACTTCTTTAATAGCAGAAGGAGCTCCTTGTTTTTTTTGGATAACAATCCACAGCCAGCCACCTTCAGCAAGCTTCTCATAACTCTGACGAAAAAAATCAAATACTACTTTTTTCCCGGCTCGAATGGGCGGATTTGTTAATATAGCCGCAAACCCTGTTTCATGGACATTTCCCAGCCGATCACTCTCATAAATCTTGACATTGTCTATATGATTAAGAGCGGCATTTTCTTTTGCTAACGAAAGAGCCCGCTGATTAACATCAATCATATGAACCATTCTATCAGGTAATATGGATGCAACCGAAAGACCAATCGGCCCATATCCGCAGCCAGCATCCAGAACTGGCCCTTCCATTTCAGGCACCTGAAAGGTTTCAATTAACAGACGCGAACCAAAGTCAACTTCCTTTTTCGAAAAAACACCAGCATCTGTTTTAAAACGAAACGTCCGGCCTTTTAAGGAATACTCCCAAAATACCGGATTACTTTCACTATCCGGCGTTTGCGAAAAATAATGGTTTGTCACACCTATTCCTCCACTCCGGCAATTTAATTTAAAAAAGTAACTAAAACTAGACATCGAAATGACATATAAAAATCTGTCATTTCTTCATTCATAAATAAAAGTCCGCTGAATCCAGCGGACTTTTGGTTTTTCAAAGTTGCTTAATTACTTAACTTCTACGCCAGCGCCAACTTCTTCAAGTTTAGCTTTGATTTCTTCAGCTTCTTCTTTAGATACTGCTTCTTTAACTGCTTTTGGAGTGTTATCAACAAGTTCTTTCGCTTCTTTAAGACCAAGGCCTGTGATTTCGCGAACAACTTTAATAACTTTAATTTTTTGACCGCCTGCATCAGCAAGTACAACGTCGAATTCAGTTTTCTCAGCTGCAGCGTCTCCACCAGCAGCTCCACCTACTACTGCTACAGGAGCAGCCGCAGTTACACCAAATTCTTCTTCAATTGCTTTTACTAAGTCGTTTAAGTCAAGAACGGACATTTCTTTAATCGCATCAATGATTTGCTCTTTAGTCATTTTAAAATTTCCTCCTTAATTTTTACATTCTTTTTATTCGTTTACGCAACGGCTGAAAAAATCAGCTTACGCGCCTTGTTCTTCTTTTTGATCGGCAACAGCTTTTGCTGCCAAAGCGAAGTTGCGCATTGGAGCTTGCAACACGCTGAGTAGCATAGAAAGAAGTCCTTCGCGGGACGGAAGTTCAGCAAGAGCTTTCACTTCTTCCATCGTTACAAGATTTCCTTCAAGAACACCGGCTTTAATTTCTAACGCTTCATTTTCTTTTGCGAAGCTGTTAAGGATTTTCGCTGGTGCAATCACATCTTCGTTACTGAAAGCAATCGCGTTCGGTCCAGTTAAGAATTCATCTAATCCAGAAATCTCTGCTGCTTCAGCTGCACGGCGAGTTAAAGTGTTTTTATATACTTTAAATTCAACACCCGCTTCACGAAGCTGCTTACGAAGCTCAGTTACTTGGCTTACTGTTAATCCACGATAGTCTACTACTATTGTAGAAGCGCTATTTTTGAATTTTTCAGCGATATCACTTACTAACTGTTTCTTTTGCTCGATTACACTGCTCATCTTTACACCTCCTATAGATTTCTGAGAAAAAGTTTTACACTTTCTCGTTCTGCCTGTCCATTCATACCTTACATGAAAGTAGAAACCTCCATGTCTCGTAGACATGGAGGTTACGAAAAGCACAGCAAACTGCCATACTATATATATTCGTATTACCTCGGCGGGAAATTAAGCTTTTCAGCACCTGCTGTCTACGGTATAAATGTTCATATTATTTTGCAACAGAATGAATTATATCAAATAAAAAAACTGTTGTCAACTTAATTTACAGCAGCTACAGAAGAAGGATCTACTTTGATACCAGGGCCCATTGTTGAAGTAATTGTTACATTCTTCATGTATGTGCCTTTAGCTGCAGATGGTTTTGCTTTTAGCATTGTGTCAAAAACTGCGCTAAAGTTCTCAGCTAACTTTTCGTTATCAAAAGAAACTTTACCGATTGGAACGTGAATGTTTCCAGCTTTATCTACACGATATTCCACTTTACCAGCTTTAATTTCTTCAATTGCTTTCGCAACATCAAACGTAACTGTACCTGTTTTAGGGTTTGGCATAAGGCCTTTAGGTCCAAGAACACGACCTAATTTACCAACTTCACCCATCATGTCAGGTGTAGCAACGATTACGTCAAATTCAAACCAACCTTGTTGGATTTTGTTGATGTAATCAGCATCGCCTACGTAATCAGCGCCAGCCGCTTCAGCTTCTTTCGCTTTTTCACCTTTAGCAAATACTAAAACTTTTTGTGTCTTACCTGTACCGTTTGGCAGTACAACTGCTCCACGGATTTGCTGATCAGCTTTCTTCGGGTCTACTCCTAGACGGAAAGCCGCTTCTACTGTTGCGTCAAACTTTACAAAGTTTGTTTTCTTTACTAACTCAATCGCTTCGTTCAAGTCGTAGTTCGTTGTACGATCAACAAGATTCGCTACTTCTTGAAACTTTTTACCTTTTTTAGCCATGTTAAAATTTCCTCCTTATGTGGTTTTAGCGGAATAACCTCCCACGAATAAAGGTTGCGAGTGAAGTAATAGACATACATTCACAGCGCAACCCTTGAACAAACACCTTCATACGACAATTAGTCTTCGATCACAATTCCCATGCTGCGGGCAGTACCTTCAACCATACGCATAGCTGCTTCAACACTAGCTGCGTTAAGGTCTGGCATTTTTGTTTCAGCAATTTCGCGAACTTTATCACGTTTTACTGTAGCAACTTTATTGCGGTTTGGCTCACCTGAACCAGACTCAATACCTGCCGCTTTCTTAAGAAGAACAGCAGCCGGCGGAGTTTTTGTGATGAATGTAAATGAACGGTCTTCAAAAACCGAAATTTCAACCGGAATGATCAAACCAGCTTGATCGGCTGTGCGCGCATTAAATTCCTTACAGAATCCCATGATATTCACACCAGCTTGACCAAGTGCAGGACCTACCGGCGGCGCTGGATTAGCTTTACCTGCAGGGATTTGCAACTTAACCACTTTAATAACTTTTTTAGCCACGAGACACACCTCCTTAAGTCCGTGATGTGGTATTTGGGGTTTCCCCCTCCCACTCAATAACATCTTTAATATATAAAGATGATTAATTAAAATTAGTCTGTCTTAAAGACATACTGACTTAAAAATATTATCATTATTCACTTAATATTTCAAGCTACTTTCCATTATAATTTATTCACCTGATGAAAATCAAGTTCAACCGGAGTTTCACGGCCAAACATATTCACGAGTACCTTTAACTTTGCTTTGTCAAGATCGATTTCTTCGACTACCCCTTCAAAGTTAGCAAATGGCCCTTCATTTACAATTACAGTTTCATTCACTTCAAAATCAATATCTTTACGTTTTTCATCCATGCCCATCTGTTTCAAAATGTTTTTTACTTCATCAGGCAAAAGAGGTGTCGGCTTTGACCCATGTCCGGAAGAACCAACAAACCCGGTTACACCTGGCGTGTTTCGAACAACATACCAGGAGTCATCTGTCATTACAATTTCCACTAAAACATAACCTGGGAAAACTTTCTTTTTTGTAACTTTCTTTTTACCATTTTTAATATCAGTTTCTTCTTCTTCAGGAACAATGACACGAAAGATTTTATCTTGCATGCCCATCGATTCCACACGCTTTTCCAGGTTGGCCTTTACTTTATTTTCATATCCTGAATATGTGTGTACCACGTACCAATTCTTTTCCATAGAAAGGGACTAAGCGTCCTTCCCTCCTTTACTTTTAAAAAGCAAATGAAAAAACCCGTTGAAGCGGGCTTTTTTCTTTCTTTTATGATGTTCCATTGTACCATATAACAAAACAATATATTCAAACGGAAAGACTGAATCTGCAAATTATAGGGACAATACCCATCGTACAACAGATGAAATACCTAAATCAACTACTGCAAAAAAGATAGCTAGAAAAATGACAGTTGTAATAACAGTGATTGTATATCCTGTCAGCTCTTTTTTCTTAGGCCAGCTGACTTTCCTAATTTCCGAACCTACGTTACGGAAAAATTGTACTATGCCTGACATTCCAAACCCTCCAAAGGTGAAATCGACTTTTCGTTAAAAGTTTGTTAGTTAGCGGCCGTCCCAAGGCATGAATCTGCCTGCTGGCTTCGTCCTCTTTACCTTACATAGACATTCCACGCTGAGCACTCAATCCGCTTTTTATTTCGTTTGCTTGTGAATGGTGTGACTGTTGCAAGTACGGCAAAATTTTTTAACTTCTAGGCGTTCTTCACTTTTTTCTTTGCCATGAGTGGAATAGTTCCTTGAACCGCATTCGGAACAAGCTAATATTCTTTTGTTAGTCATTGTGGTTCACCTTATCTATCTCAATTGTAAAAAATAACATTATCAACGGAACTAGTCAAGTCCTATCCTACATCGTGATTTCTCTAAATTCAAGATAGCGCTCAAGTTTTCTCTTGACCCGCTGCAAAGCATTGTCGATTGATTTCACATGGCGGTTAAGTTCTTCCGATATTTCCTGGTATGATTGCCCGTCCAAGTATAAGGCCAATACCTTCCGCTCCAGGTCACTCAACAATTCATTCATTTTATCTTCAATGCTGCTGAATTGTTCCCGATTAATAATTAATTCTTCCGGATTCATAATCTTCGCACCTGTGATTACATCCATCAATGTCCGATCTGATTCTTCATCGTATATCGGCTTATCGAGTGAAATGTAGGAATTTAACGGAATATGCTTTTGTCTTGTGGCTGTTTTGATGGCAGTGATAATTTGTCTTGTAATACAAAGTTCGGCAAAAGCTTTAAAGGTGGTCAACTTATCTTCCTTGTAGTCACGAATGGCTTTATAAAGCCCAATCATTCCTTCCTGAACGATATCTTCTCTGTCGGCCCCGATTAAGAAATATGAACGCGCTTTCGCCCGGACAAAGTTTTTATACTTATGGATCAAGTAATCTAGAGCATCGCTGTTTCCCTTGTGAACAAGTTCTATCAACTGCTCATCTTGAAGCGTTTCCAATGCTGTACTATTTGAAGAACGATTCAAACACACACACATCCCCTCCGCCTGCAAAACCATAGATAGAAACATTATACAGTACAAATTTTTCGAACGTCAATGATTCATTTCTCTCCACGGCGCCACTTTTCAAAAATTTCTGCCACTTCATCCGTAAGGGGAATCTTAGAATTCACCTTTTCTTCGTGAAACTTTTTTACGCTTCTTCCGATTTTTTTCCTTGTGACTTTTACCTCTATAAGCAATTCCCTTGCGGATATCCGCAGGGCACCTTGTCCAAAAATAGCCCATTGCTCTGTGAAGTCCGAAGTTGCTACGGAAATTTGATTTTTAATGCTGTTCAACTCAATAGCTAACTTTTCAATCCGTTCATCAGCCGACTCATTTTCCCGTGTAAAAATCACTTCCACCTTAGAGTCACGGTATTTTTTTTCCGTTCCTTTTACATAATGAGCATCAAAAACGATAATGACCCGGTAGCCCGTAAACCCCTGGTATTCAGCCATTAATTGAATCAAGCGGTCACGGGCAGAAGCAAGGTCATGCTTTTTTAGCTTTTGGAGCTCTGGCCAGGCGCCAATAATATTGTAACCGTCCACTATGAGGATGTTCATAGTTATTCTCCTAAAGGGTGCCGCCTTCTATACACTTCATACATCAACAAACCTGCGGCGACAGATGCATTTAACGAGGTAACGCGCCCGGTCATTGGCAGACGAATTAAAAAATCACATTTGTCCCTGACTAGCCGGCCCATTCCTTTTCCTTCACTGCCAATGACGAGTCCAAGCGGCATGGTTCCATCTAACTGTCTATAATCATCCGATCCTTTAGCATCTGTACCAGCAATCCACATACCACGCTCTTTCAATTCATCAATCGTCCGCGCCAGATTGGTTACCCGTACAACCGGAATATACTCGATCGCCCCTGTAGATGCTTTAGCTACTGCAGCGGTTAGACCTACAGCCCGGCGCTTCGGAATGATAATACCATGAGCACCGACTGCATCAGCCGTCCTCATGATGGACCCTAGATTGTGAGGATCTTCAATCTCATCTAACAAAAGAAAAAATGGTGCTTCCCCGCTCTTCTCAGCCTTTGCGAAAAGATCATCTAATTCAGCATAATGATACGCAGCAACAGAAGCCACGATGCCTTGATGATTCTCATCACTCATCTGGTCTATTTTTTGCTTAGGGACAAACTGAACAAGGACATTTCTTTCTTTTGCTTGTTTTATAATTTGCTGTATAGGTCCTTTCTGCGCCCCTTCGGCTATCCAAATTTTATTAATTTCTCGATCAGACCTTAACGCTTCTAGAACTGGATTTCTGCCGGCAATAAATTCTTTGGACATCATACATCTCCTCCTTTCTTATCGTGGTTTGGCTGCAGACAAAATTCGATCACTTCCGCGAGCCGCTCTTCTTTTCCTGTTAAAAATAACATTCCGATTAACGCTTCAAAAGCTGTGCTATGCCGGTATGTTTGGACATCGGTGTTTTTTGGGATCGTTCCTGATTTCGCATTGCGCCCTCTTTTGACAACGGCCAACTCTTCTTCCGACAAAAAGTTACTTTCAAACATATTGTACAAAATCCGGGCCTGCGCCTTTGCAGATACATAATGCGTTGCTTCTCTGTGCAGCTGATTTGGCTTAACTTTTCCATTCTCCAGCAAATAGCGGCGGATGTACACTTCATAAATAGCATCCCCCATATAAGCAAGAGCAAGACTATTCATAAGCCGGGCATCTTTTAATGGTTCAAACTTCAACGTCTTTATCCTCTCTTCCAACGAGTGCCCTGCGGCGTATCTTCTAAAATAATGTTCATGTCTTTCAGCTTATCACGAAGCTCATCAGCCAGCTGGAAATCCCGGTCTTTTCTCGCTTGAATCCGCTGTTCAATCAACTCTTCAATCTCTTCGTCTAAAAGGGCTTCCTCTGTTTCAAGCTTTAGTCCAAGTACAAAGAATAGATCTTCAAATCCCTTTACAAATGCATCAATGACTTTTTCAGACGTATTCTTTTCCATTAAGTAATAGTTCGCTTGTTTGGAAAGTTCAAACAAAACAGAGATAGCATTGGCTGTATTGAAATCGTCATCCATTTCCTTTGTAAACGCTTCGTTCAACTCTTCAATTTTTTTCATCCAGTGATCATCATGATCTGTTAAGTTTGCACTGGACTGCTTGCGGTGCTTTAAATTCTCATAAGCTGTTTTTAACCGATCAAGAGCTGTCTTAGCATTTTCCAGCAGTTCCTCATTGTAATTAATCGGATGTCTATAATGCACAGACAACATGAAAAAGCGGAGTACTTGCGGATCTATGTGTTGAATAATGTCATGAACCAGCACAAAGTTACCGAGCGATTTCGACATTTTCTCATTATCGATATTGATGTAGCCGTTATGCAGCCAGTAACGGGCAAATGGTTTTCCTGTCAATGCTTCTGACTGAGCAATCTCATTCTCGTGATGTGGGAAAGTCAAATCCTGCCCGCCTGCATGTATATCAATTGTATCTCCTAAATACTTTCGCGCCATGGCTGAACATTCAATGTGCCAGCCTGGACGACCTTTTCCCCATGGGCTGTTCCAGAAAATTTCCCCTTCCTTTGCTGCTTTCCACAAAACAAAGTCCAGTTCATCTTCTTTCTTTTCTCCTACACCGATTCTAGCTCCGACCTTCAATTCGTCTATCGATTGATGAGAGAGCTTGCCGTAATCTGCAAACTTTCTTGTGCGATAGTACACATCCCCTCCTGATGCATAAGCATAACCCTTCTCAATCAGTGCTTCAATAAATTCAATAATAATGTCAATACTCTCTGTAACACGTGGATGTACATCTGCTTTTTGGCAGCCAAGTGCACCTGTATCTTCAAAGTAAGCTTTAATGAACCGGTCAGCGATCACCGGCACTTCCTCTCCTAACTCATTTGCTGCCTTAATCAGTTTGTCATCAACATCTGTAAAGTTAGAAATAAAATTGACTTCGTACCCACTATATTGGAAATAACGGCGGACCGTGTCGAATACGATCGCTGGGCGGGCATTGCCAATATGAATATAGTTATACACGGTCGGGCCGCATACATACATTTTTATCTTTCCTTCTTCAAGAGGGACGAAATCCTCTTTTTTCCTTGTTAATGTATTATAAACGCGAATGGTCATTTACACGTTCTCCCTTCTTTACTTCTTCAAGCTCTTGATTCAACCTGGAAATCTCTTTTTCCATAAAGGAAAGGCGGTCGGCAATTGGATCCGGTAAGTCACGATGATTAAAGTCCTTTTGTACTTTCTTTCCATCACGGATCACAATTCGGCCTGGAATACCAACTACTGTTGAATTGGATGGTACATCTCTTAAAACAACAGAACCTGCTCCTATTTTGGAGCTTTCCCCGATTGTAATTGATCCAAGCACTTTAGCGCCTGATGCAATTAAAGCATGATCCTTTACTGTCGGGTGCCGCTTCCCCTTTTCTTTACCGGTACCGCCAAGTGTGACTCCTTGATACAGTGTCACATTATCACCAATTTCACAAGTTTCCCCAATAACAACTCCCATCCCATGGTCAATAAACAAACGACGGCCAATCGTAGCGCCAGGATGGATTTCTATACCTGTAAAAAAGCGGCTGATTTGAGAAATAACACGCGCGAGAAAGAAAAACTTTCTTTTATACAAACCATGAGCCAGCCGGTGGCCCCAAATGGCATGGAGCCCTGAATAGGTTAGAATTACTTCCAAATAGCTGCGCGCAGCTGGGTCTTGCTCAAATATCGTATCGATGTCTTCTTTCAATAACTTAAACATCTCTATTTCTATCCTCCTTTTATTCAGAAAAAACATAGGTACTGGCAGAAGGTGTACTTTTCCTGAAGAAGCTAAGTCACTGCCGAAGCGGAAAAAATGGTACAAAAAAACGCCTCTGTATAGACAGAGACGTTAAGTATACGCGGTTCCACTCTGTTTGAAAAACAGGTTGTATCTGTTTTTCCAACTTTAAACTGATAACGGGTGCTCCCGCCGCCGCTTACTCGTTACCTTTCAGCAGCAGGCTCAGAGGGGCATTTCAATCATTGAGCGGCTTGAACTGCTTGCAGCCGATGACAGTTCTCTCTGTAAAGCATCAATGATTTACTTCTCCTCTTCAACGCTAACTTCATTATAAAATAGTTTATCTTTACTATATTACAATTTGAATAAAATGTTAACTGCTAATCTTACGAAGCCGCTCAACAACTTTTTCTCGGCCGAGCAATTCAATCGCTTTTGGCAGGTCTGGTCCGTGTGTCTGGCCCGTTACTGCCGCACGAATTGGCATAAACAGCTTCTTCCCTTTATGGCCTGTTTCTTTCTGGACAGCTTTCATCGCCTGCTTGATTTCATCAGCCTTGAACCGGTCCAGATTCTCCACCTTGTCGAGGAAGGAGGCCATCACTTCAGAAACCTGTTCTTCTTCTAGAACCTCTTTCGCTTCATCTTCATAGCTGATTTCCTCTTTAAAGAACAGTTCGGACATATCAACGATTTCTGCGCCAAAACTCATTTTCTCCTGATAAAGACCGATTAATTGACGCACCCATTCTTCCTCTTCAGGAGACCGCTCTGCATTCACACGGCCGGCTTTCAACAGATGAGGCATTGCAAGCGATACTACTTGATCAAGCTCTGCCTTTTTCATATATTGATTGTTCATCCATAATAACTTCTGCTGATCGAATAAAGCTGGTGATTTAGATAAACGGCTAGCATCGAACATCTCAACAAACTCTTCTTTAGAAAAGATTTCTTCTTCTCCAGTTGGAGACCAGCCGAGCAAAGCAATAAAGTTAAATAAGGCTTCTGGCAAATAGCCAAGCTCTTTATATTGCTCAATAAATTGAATAATGGATTCATCACGCTTACTTAATTTTTTACGGCTTTCATTAACAATCAATGTCATGTGGCCAAAAACCGGTGGTTCCCATCCCAATGCATTATAGACGACCAACTGCTTTGGTGTGTTAGAAATATGGTCATCACCGCGTAATACGTGCGACATCTTCATTAAATGGTCATCTATCGCTACAGCAAAGTTGTACGTCGGTGTACCATCCTTTTTCACGATGACGTAATCATTGATTCCATCTGACTCAAAAGACACTTCGCCTTTCACCATATCCGTAAACGTCAGCACTTCTCCAGCAGGGACTTTAATACGAATGCTCGGTTCCCGTCCTTCCGCTTCTCTCGCTGCACGCTCTTCTGCCGTTAAGTGGCGGCACTTACCTGAGTAACCAGCCATATCTTTGCCTTCTGCCTGCTGAGCTTCCCGTTCAGCTTCCAATTCTTCTTCTGTACAATAACATTTATATGCCTTGTCTTCTTCTAGTAATTGATCATAGTATTTCTTATAGATATCGTTCCGTTCGGATTGGCGGTAAGGGCCGTATTCCCCTTCCTTGTCCACACTTTCGTCCCAATCAATGCCGAGCCATTTCAAATACTTCAGCTGGCTTTCTTCGCCGCCTTCAATGTTTCGCTTTTGATCGGTATCTTCAATTCTAATAATAAATTTTCCGCCTTGGCTGCGGGCATATAAATAATTAAAAAGCGCTGTACGCGCATTTCCTATATGTAAGTGGCCTGTCGGACTCGGTGCATAGCGCACACGAATATCATTTGCCATTTCTAACTCCTCCTCTAATCTCGTTCATATAGCTCTATTTATTTTACCATCGCCTGCCTCTAGAGAAAAGAAGATTCATGAGATGACAGACAAAGTCTAGTTTGGACACCCTTAAACTGATTTATTTTCTTTTGCTATTAAAAGGACAACTGCTTGTGCAGCGATTCCTTCTTCCCTGCCGACAAATCCTAACTTTTCTGTTGTTGTCGCTTTCACATTCACTTGTGAAACGTTTGTTTCTAACAATTCTGCTATTCTTTGTTGAACCTGCGCGATATAAGGAGCCATTTTTGGTCTTTGTGCCATAATTGTGCAGTCAACATTTCCTAGGGAATATCCCTTCTCTTTCACAAGCTTCCATACATGCTGGAGCAAAACAGCAGAATCTGCGTCTTTAAACTCTGGATCTGTATCTGGAAAATGACGGCCGATGTCTCCTTCTCCAATCGCTCCGAGACAAGCGTCTGCGATCGTATGCAGTAAAACATCGGCATCTGAATGCCCAATTAAGCCCTTTTCATGGGGGATCTTTATCCCTCCGATAATTAATGGACGATTTTCTGCAAATTCGTGCACATCAAAGCCTTGTCCAATTCTAAACATAGTTTTTTTCTCCTTCAATCTTTATAGTGACTTTCTTTTTTGAATAATAGCTTCCGCGAAAACAAGATCTTCTGGTGTCGTTAATTTTATATTATCATAGTCTCCCTCTACAATTTGCACACGGACATGAATCTTTTCCACCAAAGATGCCTCATCTGTTCCAACGTAATCATCTTTTTGTGCTTGTTCGTGCGCCTGTAAAATCAGCGGCACGCGAAAAGCTTGTGGCGTTTGAACTGACCACAAGCTTGAGCGTTCGACAGTCTCAATTACGGTGCCGCCTTCGACACGCTTAATTGTATCTTTTACGGGAACAGCTGCGATCGCTGCTCCCCCGTCTTTAGCCTTTTCAACCAGCTGTCCTATAATAGAAGCAGTAATAAACGGCCTTGCTCCATCGTGAACGAGAACGACTTCCGCTTCATCTATTTCTTTTAATCCATTGTATACACTTTGTTGTCTTTCACTGCCGCCGTGCACGATCTTCCGCACTTTAGATAGATTGTAGTCACGAACCAAGTTTGAGAATGTCGCCACTTCTTCCCGATGAACAACGAGGATCATCCCGTCGCAATTCGGATCTTCCTCAAAAACTTCCAGCGTGTGGATGATAACTGGACGTCCCTGCAGCAAAAGCAGTAACTTATTTTTGTCTGCCTTCATTCTCGTTCCCCGGCCGGCAGCTGGAATAATTACTTGATAATTCATGTTTCTCCTGCTCCTTTAAAGCGCTTTTTCTACTAGCTTTGGCTTAGCAAAAATCATCCGTCCCGCTGACGTTTGCAAAACGCTCGTCACAATTACATCAATTTGCTTACCGATATATTCGCGGCCACCTTCTACAACAATCATCGTTCCGTCATCTAAATAAGCAATTCCCTGCCGCTGCTCTTTCCCGTCTTTAATAACAAGGACACTCATTTCTTCGCCCGGAATGACTAACGGCTTCACCGCATTAGCCAAGTCATTAATATTAAGCACCTGTACCTTTTGCAGTTCACATACTTTATTTAAGTTAAAATCATTGGTCACAACAATTCCGTTCATTTCCTTAGCCAGCTTGACTAGTTTACTATCCACTTCGTGAACGTCCTCAAAATCCCGCTCAACGATTTCTACCTCTATCGCAATATCCTTTTGAATGCGGTTCAATATATCGAGCCCTCTTCTGCCTTTCGTGCGTTTTAACGTGTCTGAAGAATCAGCAATATGCTGCAGCTCTTCAAGAACAAATTGCGGGATAATTAAGCATCCTTCCAAAAAGCCAGTTTGACAAATATCCGCAATTCTCCCATCAATAATTACGCTCGTATCTAAAATTTTATAGGATTTTTGTACAACAGATGACCCTTCAGATGCGCCAGACTCTTTCTTTTTGCCACTTCTGTTAATTGAAAACAAGCTCGTAATTTCATCACGCTTTTTAAAGCCGACCTGAAAGCCAAGATAGCCTAATAATATCGTTAGGAAAATTGGAGCAACCGTATTTACAATTGGTATTTCTATTGAATTCAACGTGTTCCCTGCTAAAAAAGCTACAATCAACCCTAGAATTAATCCTAAACTGCCGGAAAGAATGTCCGTCAAGGGTGCCGTGACAATTCGGTCTTCCATCCACTTAACAAAATCAATGATGTAGTCCATCACCCAAAATGTCAGCATATAGAAAATAATAGCCCCTATAATTACTGCAACATACGGGTTATTAATTAAGGTTAGATGATCTAAATGAATTAATGCTAATAAGTCCGGAATAAGAATAATGCCTAACGTTCCTCCTAAAATAATAAAACCCGCTTGCACAAGACGTTTCAACATTCTTACTTCACCTCCCTATTAGTAGTATAAACACTTTTTTCCACATGCAGTCGTTTTTTTGCAAAAACATCTCAAGGTCCCAAAAAGAAAAACCAGCACTTATCTGCCAAAAACCAGCTGCAATGCCTCATTAACAGTAGCTACACCGGCCACTTCTACCCCCTCTGGCACTTTCCAGCCTCCAAGATTATTCGCAGGGAGAATGACCCTTGTAAACCCTAACTTGGCTGCTTCAGAGACTCTCTGTTCTATTCTTGACACACGGCGTACTTCTCCTGTTAATCCAACCTCCCCAATGATGCAGTCTGTTTGATTCGTCGGCTGATCCCGAAAGCTGGAGGCGATACTAACAGCAATCGCAAGATCAATCGCTGGTTCATCTAACTTTACACCGCCTGCCACTTTTAAGTAGGCATCTTGATTTTGCAGTAAAAGACCAACCCTTTTCTCTAGTACCGCCATCAATAAAGTCACGCGATTGTGATCAATACCAGTAGCCATTCGCCGGGGATTCCCAAAAACGGTCGGCGAAATCAATGCTTGAACTTCAACGAGTACCGGCCTTGTGCCTTCCATAGAAGCAACAACTGTAGAACCTGAAGACCCTTGTGAACGTTCCTCCAAGAAAATTTCAGATGGGTTTTCTACTTCCTCAAGTCCCTCCTCCTTCATTTCAAAAATCCCCATCTCATTCGTGGAACCGAAACGGTTTTTGACCGCCCTTAGAATACGGTACGTGTGGTGGCGCTCTCCTTCAAAATATAACACAGTATCCACCATATGCTCCAATAATCTAGGTCCAGCAATTGAACCTTCTTTCGTTACATGTCCTACAATGAAAATAGCAATCCCATTTATTTTCGCTATCCTCATCAATTCAGCGGTACATTCCCTTACTTGGGACACACTTCCCGGAGCAGATGTCACTTCCGGATGATAGATCGTTTGAATTGAGTCAATAATAACAAAAGATGGCGAAAGCTGTTCAATCGATGAATGAATGAGCTGCAAGTTGGTCTCTGAATAAATAAAAAGATCTTCTTCCTTTACAGCAAGCCGTTCTGCCCTTAATTTTGTCTGTTTAATGGACTCTTCTCCAGAAATATATAATACCCTGCTTTTATTTGCTGCCAACTGCGCAGAAACTTGCAGCAACAAAGTGGACTTCCCTATTCCCGGATCTCCCCCAATCAGTACGAGTGAGCCAGGAACCACACCTCCTCCAAGTACCCGGTTGAATTCTTTCAATTTCGTTTTTACACGCGGTTCCTGGACCGTTGTCACATCGGTAAGCTTTGTTGGTTTAGACGCCGTTGTCTGCTCTGAATGCATAAACGTCCTTTTAGGCGTCCCTGTAATCGCTACTTCTTCCACCATTTGATTCCATTCTCCACAGCCAGGACACCGGCCCATCCACTTTGCCGATTCATAACCACAAGACTGACAAGTAAATTTTGTTTTTTTCTTCGCCACGTTGATTACACCTCCTCCATTATGCTTAAAAAAGAACTGGCCCATAATAAGAAAAAGGCCAGGCGCCTCCAGCACTGTGTATAGATTCATACTATACACAGGCTTATATAGGAGGAGCCAGGCACTTGTAGGACAGCCTCTTTCTTTATTTTACAGCTGATGGTTCTGCAACTGATGATTCTTGTACTTTCACAATAAACTCATCGCCTTCTACATCCACTAACACATTCTGTCCTATTGAAATGTTGCCTTTTAATAATTCCTCTGATAAGCGATCTTCCACTTGTTTTTGTAATGCACGGCGCAGAGGGCGTGCCCCGTACTCTGGGTCGTAACCTTCATCAGTAATCTTCTCTTTCGCCCGATCAGACAATTCAACAATAATATTTTGTTCTTTAAGACGATTCGTTAATTGATCGGACATTAATGTCACAATTTCTTTTAAGTGCTTTTTCTCTAATGCATGGAAGACGATAATTTCATCAATACGGTTAATGAATTCCGGACGGAATGCCCGCTTAAGCTCCTCCATTACTTTGCCCTTCATATCTTGGAAGTCCTGTTCACCATCCTGGATATTAAAGCCGACAAACTTATTGCGGCGCAAGGATTGGGCTCCTACATTCGATGTCATAATCAATACCGTATTACGGAAATCGACTGTCCGGCCTTTTGAATCAGTTAAACGTCCATCTTCTAATACTTGAAGTAAAATATTGAATACATCTGGATGAGCTTTTTCAATTTCATCTAATAAGATGACTGAATAAGGCTTGCGGCGGACTTTCTCTGTCAGCTGGCCGCCTTCCTCATAGCCGACATATCCTGGAGGCGATCCAACAAGACGAGATGTCGAATGTTTTTCCATATACTCGGACATATCAATACGGATCATTGCATCTTCGTCACCAAACATAGATTCGGCAAGCGCTTTGGCTAGCTCTGTTTTACCAACACCAGTCGGTCCAAGGAAGATGAAAGAGCCGATTGGACGCTTCGGATCTTTTAATCCAGCTCTTGCCCGGCGGACAGCTTTGGACACAGCTTTCACTGCTTCCTCTTGGCCAATTAAACGAGAATGAAGAATTTCTTCAAGGTTAAGCAATCTTTCCGTTTCTGTCTGCGCCAATTTCGAAACTGGAATACCTGTCCAGCTGGACACAACTTTCGCAATGTCATCTAATGTTACTTCACTATTCTCTTTACCTTGTTTTTCTTTCCAATTGTTCTTGGTCCGCTCTAACTCTTCACGCAATTTTTGTTCAGCATCACGAAGAGAAGCAGCTTTTTCAAATTCTTGACTTTGAACTGCGGCGTCTTTTTCATTCCGAATTCCGTCAAGCTTGATTTCAAGTTCCTTTAAATTAGGAGGAGTAGTAAATGAACGCAAGCGGACTTTTGAACCGGCTTCATCAATTAAGTCAATCGCTTTATCCGGTAAAAAGCGGTCAGAAATATAACGATCAGACATTTTTACTGCTGCATCTATTGCTTCATCAGTAATAGATACACGGTGATGCGCTTCATAACGATCTCTTAACCCTTTTAAAATTTGAATCGATTCTTCCAAGGTCGGTTCATCTACTTGAATCGGCTGGAAGCGGCGTTCAAGCGCTGCATCCTTTTCAATGTACTTCCGGTACTCATCAAGCGTAGTGGCACCAATACACTGCAATTCACCGCGTGCTAACGATGGCTTTAAAATATTAGAAGCATCGATAGCTCCTTCCGCCCCGCCGGCACCAATTAACGTGTGAAGCTCATCGATAAATAGAATAATATTGCCTGCCTGACGAATCTCATCCATCACTTTCTTTAGACGATCTTCAAATTCACCACGATATTTTGTTCCAGCTACAACCGTACCCATATCAAGTGTCATGACACGTTTGTTGCGAAGTGTTTCCGGAACCTCGTTATTGACAATCTGCTGAGCAAGCCCTTCAGCAATGGCTGTTTTACCTACTCCAGGCTCACCAATGAGTACGGGGTTATTT
This sequence comes from Bacillus lumedeiriae, assembly GCF_044891285.1. Taxonomy (NCBI): domain Bacteria; kingdom Bacillati; phylum Bacillota; class Bacilli; order Caryophanales; family Bacillaceae; genus Bacillus; species Bacillus lumedeiriae. Next base: position 4,071 of record NZ_JAUIYO010000016.1, on the reverse strand, counting down.
TTTGTTCTTCTGCTCAGCACTTCGATAACACGCTGGATTTCTTTACCGCGGCCAATGACGGGATCCAAACTTCCTTCTCTGGCAATCATCGTCAGATCACGCGCGAGACCATCAAGCGTAGGTGTATTCGCATTCGAGGCTGAACCACTCTGATGTCCGTTAGATTCATTGCTGCCGAGTAACTGAAGCACTTGTTGACGCGCCTTGTTTAAACTGACGCCTAAATTACTAAGTACACGAGCAGCTACACCTTCTCCTTCACGGATTAATCCAAGCAGGATATGTTCTGTACCGACATAAGAATGGCCAAGCTTTCTTGCTTCGTCCATTGATAGTTCTGTTACTTTTTTTGCACGAGGAGTGTAATGGACTGTTTGGGTGCTTCCTTCTCCTCTGCCGATTAAGTTTTCGACTTCTTCCTGAATTTTCTCCGAACTAAGCCCGAGTCCATAGAGAGCCTTTGCCGCAATGCCTTCTCCTTCACGAACTAAACCTAACAAAATATGTTCTGTACCAATATTGCTATGTCCTAGACGAAGTGCTTCCTCTTGAGCAAGCGCCAATACCTTCTGTGCTCTTTCCGTAAAACGACCAAACATCATATCCATCCCTCTCCTTTACATCAACAATTTTCTTCCAATTTTAGCCGCTCTCTGATTAAAGCAGCGCGCCGGATGTCCCTTTCTTCAGGACGGAGTGGTCCACCGGCATATTGCTGTAAAAAGCCTGGTTGTGTCAAAATCATCAACTCATTTAAAATACTTCTGGAAACATCGCTAATGTAACCGATGTCAATTCCTAACCTCACATCTGATAAACACTGAGCTGCTTCTTTTGTTTCAATAATTCGGCTATTTGCTAATACACCATAAGAGCGGAATACTTTATCCTCCAAATGGATGGAAGACATGTTGATTAAAGCTTCTCTAGCTGATTTTTCATGAGCGACAATTTGATGAACGATACTTATCAAATCCTCTACTATATCCGCCTCTGACTTGCCAAGCGTCAACTGGTTAGATATTTGGAAAATGTTACCCAAAGCTTCACTGCCTTCTCCATATATTCCTCTGACCACAAAGCCAATTTGACTGATAGCAGGAATAATACGGTTGAGCTGCTTCGTTAAAACCAGCCCAGGCAAATGAATCATCACAGATGCCCGTAAACCCGTTCCGACATTTGTTGGACAGCTAGTTAAATATCCTCTCTGTTCATCAAAAGCATACTGAACATGGGCTTCGATGGCATCATCGAGATTATTGGCCTTTTCCAATGTTTCTTTGAGCTGTAAGCCCGGAGAAAGACACTGAATGCGAATATGATCTTCCTCGTTAATCATGATGCTGATGTCTTCATCTTCTGAAAGAAGAACGGCTCCATGTACAGTAGAATCAGCTAAGTATGGGCTTATTAAGTGTTTCTCTACTAGCACACGTTTCTGCAATGGAGACAAATTTTCCATCGTAAGCAATTCAAGCGAATATTCCTCTTGTACGCCTTCACTGATTTTTCTGCTCATCTCCTCTGCCTCATCAGATTTTAAGAATGAAGGAAAGCGATAATCAGCTAGATTTCTAGCAAGACGGACCCTTGAACTTAAAACAATATCACAATGAGGTCCCTCATTACTCATCCATGAACTGACAGCCTGATTAATAAACCTTTCTAGAGACATCACAACTCTCCTCCTTCAAAAAGCATTTTTTTTTCGAGAGAGCGGATTTGATCACGAATATCAGCTGCCAATTCAAATTCTTCTTGTACAATTGCTTGTTGAAGCCTTGTCTTTAATTCGGCTATTTCTTTTTTCAAATGAAGCGTGCCGCCCATTCTTTCTGGCATCTTCCCTCTGTGCATATTATTTCCATTTTGCAGTCTTTTTAGTATGGGGGCAAGTTGCTCTTGAAAAGCTTCGTAACAATGGGCGCATCCAAACTTTCCTTTATTAACAAATTGCTGAAAAGTTGTTTGACAGTTTTCACACTTTAAGACTTTCTGCTGCGGGTATTGAGTTGGTTTTGACGAAAATGGAGAATCAAGATTAAGTAAACCACCTAGTAAATTGCCAATAGAAAACTCTGGGTGATAAGAAAACATATATTTTTCACTTTTTTCCCTTGCACATTTGTCACATAAGTGAAATTCTGTCTTTTCGCCATTTAATGTTTTTGTAAAATGAAGTGAAGCCGGTCTTTCTTTACATTCCTGACAGATCAAAGCAAACCACCCCCCTTGTAATCATTTATATTTCAAAGCCATTAACATAGAAGTAATCATTCTCGCACGAAGTTCATCTCTATGAGGAAGATCAATATATAATACAGAACGATCAATTACGCTCATCATAAGTTTTGCTTCCCGATTTGAAATGACACCTTCTTCCATCAATCGATAAATTAAGTTTTCAGCAGCTGATTGCGAAACCTGATTTCCTACTAAAGAAACTAATTGCTCAATTAAATCAGATTGATCGTGTACTTTTACTTTTATAATGCGAATATAGCCGCCCCCTCCCCTTTTGCTTTCTACCATGTATCCTTTTTCAATAGTAAAGCGAGTATTAATTACATAATTAATCTGCGAGGGAACACATTGAAATTTTTCAGCTACTTCGTTTCTCTTAATTTCCACGATTTCGCTTCCACTCATCTCAAGAACTTTTTTTAAATAGTCCTCAATAATATCAGATATATTACGCATCAAACCTCCTCCATTTCTGACTTTGACTATATTTGACGTTAATTATACATGAAGGTACGAATCATTTGCAATTCTAATGTATGTACTTAATGATCATTTTTGACGCTTTTCAAGAAATTTAATCGTTCTAAAAATGATATTTCTATATTCCACTTGTTAAAGAAAAATAAACATAAAACAGAAATATTGATTAAGCATTTTCCGTATCCTGGGTAGAAAATTTTAATTGATACCTTAGTTAGGTCCAGTATATTAATTGAAACAAATAATTATAGCAATTCATTAGATTTACAGAACCTTGCGAACGAGAAAGCCCACTAAGGGCACTAGCCTGCCTTTAGGTGTGGGATGACAGTGAGGTTGAATCAGGCTTGTTTTCGGAGGTACCTGATTCTTATTTTTGGACATTAACTCTTCTTGAAACATGCGTTCTGTTGTCATTGTCTTATAGATGAAAAAAGAGGGAGAAGATGTTTGTCACGCATCCTTTTCAAACTTTCTTATCAGGAAACTTTATATGCGGAACTGAGAACGATACAGGGGGAAGCGGCTTCTATCGAGAATGACATCGTCTTATTTCTTCACCCATGGCAACTGGCTGAGTAAAACAGAGATTCAGTTCATTCAAAAACAAACGGACATTCTTCACTCGCAGACTGTTCAGGCAATTGCAGATAAAAAGACAAGAAACTGCGAAAAACGGACAAAAAAAGCCAAATATTTATGGGGAAAAAGGTTTATTATTGTACAAATCGTTTCCGAAGAAAAACGGACGTACATGGATTCCTCACCTCGCTAAAAAATCTTGAATTATGCAACTATGCGGAAGTTGTCTGGCGAAACGGGGCATACTGGTTTTGTTATTCCGTTCCTGTTCCTGAAAAAGACGTTTCCATTTATGACTTTTAAAACGGCAAGGACCGATCTAGGAGAGATTCATGCCGTCACGGCGGCGACGGAAGGCAAAACGCTGAAAAACTTGAGAAGAAAAATGGAAAGATGCAAGTGAAGAAGAGAAATTCACTTCTCAGGAGTTGTTTACCAAAGTTGCGCCTCTTCCCCTTCTTTGAAAGAAAGCAAGCGTGACGTTCGGAAAAAGAATCCCATGGCTTCGGCGGCGAGAATAGTCAAAGTCGAATAATGGCTTAATAAGCTGAGACATGTATCGACAGTTTATAGAAGAAATAGATAGCCTTCCGATCCTAGATAATAAAAAAGAACAGCATTTGCTGTTCTTTTCGTTTGCCTGGCAGCGTCCTACTCTCACAGGGGGAAGCCCCCAACTACCATCGGCGCTGAAGAGCTTAACTTCCGTGTTCGGTATGGGAACGGGTGTGACCTCTTCGCTATCGCCACCAGACTGTATAA
>NZ_JAUIYO010000015.1:0-66257 GCF_044891285.1 Bacillus lumedeiriae | reverse complement strand
AAGCACAGCTCGCTGAAAGGCGAGCTGTGCTTTAGTATTTTCTAACGAGTAATATTTTATTCATCCTAGTCATTTTACTTTTTTCTATGTTAGTTGAACAGCCAGATGAAAGGCTAATTTTAACATCTAACATATTTGCGTTTGAAACCAAGCCGCCCTCTATCCACTTCTTTTTGAATGCTTTCGTAAGCGTTTAGAAGACTGGGTTTTTTCTTACCCCGTTTAACTTCTACAATACCAACTTCCTTTGCTGTCTCGACTGCCTTTTCATGGAGCGGCAAATAGGAAATCCCCACGGTATATAGAAAGTTATTCATAGCAGATTTCGTTCTTTCCGGCGAACCATGAATAGATTTTTTTACAATATCAAGCATAGTTGAAATCTTACTTTCAGAAAATTCAATGTCTTGACGATTCCCTAAAAGCCAGCAATAACAACTCCAGCCTGCTGACATTCTCAGCTCGTCACCGCTTGAAATCCATTTATCGGCAACTTCTTGTGCAATATCGGATTCTGATAAAGTGACTGCCACTACATAATCGGAAAGCATATAAAAATATGCTTCATCCATCCAACGATCATAATCTGACTCAGTCATAGCATTTGGGTCTGCAATAATGCCTGCAAAATACATGGCATCGTAGTTACCTGTAGCATAAAGATCTTCGGCTAAGCGTTGATTTATTTTTATTTTCTTGGCAATTGGTTTCATGGCTCCTGTAGCGACACCAAAAAGAGGCTCACAGGCACCATTGGATATGTATATTTTTTTAGTTCGTTCCTTCCCTAGATCTTCCAATTCCTGCATAACTGTTTGGGAATCCATAATTTTGCACATCCTTTCTTTATCACTTCTTCTGTTATTCATAATTTTCGCGATTAATGTAATCAAGGACTCTGCTCATTAGCTTACGTACACCTGTTCAAATCTCTTATCTATCGTAACATAAATATCCATTTTCTTTTTATAAACGATACGACAAACGACCATATTTGGTGACAAAAAAATTCCCGCTCTTTAAATAAAAATAAAGCATAGGAAAATGGAGAAAACCGAAGAGAAAACATGACAGCTTCGATTTGTGAAAAACAAATTATGTGCTAAATTCAAATTAAAACACCCCAAAAAACAGCAGACAAAAACCATAAGACCCTCTTCATTACATTTTTTAAACAGATCTTTTCATTCATTCCATGAATTTTTTGTTTAATATCAATAAAAAAAGAGAAATATTCTATTAGGCCAGCTAAATGATATCCTGCAGAATATTTGTCTTTTGCTTATTATTTACACTATCAAGGAATAAAAGAGCTGATTTTTTTCAAAATAACCTAGAGGTGAATAATTTGAATAAAGGCTTAGTCATTGCGTTATCAAGTATTGGAATCGCTCAAGCTTTGAAAATCCCGATGCACTATATAAAAACAAAAGAATGGAAGCCTGACCGATTTTTTGCGACAGGTGAGATGCCCAGCTCTCACTCAGCTGGAGTATCCTCTCTAGCTGCTTATATTGCTATGGAAAAAGGCATTTCGACCATGGATTTTGCCCTTTCAGTTGTCTTTGGTCTAATCGTTATGTACGATGCTCAAGGAATCCGCAGACAAACAGGTGAATTAACCTTAAAGGTAAATGACTTGGATGAATTGATTGATAAAATTCATAAAGATGATCCAGTAAAATATGAAGAAAAGTCATCTGATCCACTTAAAGAGGTGCTTGGTCATAAACCGGGTGAAGTTCTAGGCGGGGCACTACTCGGTACTATATTGGGGATAACAGGATATTATATGTCAAAAAAATGATAAAAGATTAGTGGATATGCAACGTTAAGGGAATGACGATGTTAAAAAGTCCAATTCTCAGTATTAAAATTGAGAAATTGGACTTTTTTCGTTATGTCAGAAAAGCAGCTGGCAGTTGAAATGTTATTTTAAACTACCTCCTTAGATGGAAAGTATCTCCACAGGTTCCATGCCATATAAGCGGTAAATGTGAATTTTAACATCGTCTCTTCATTTTGTTATAATGTATTCTATTAAAATACATAATAGGGGAAAATGACCATAAAGAAATCTGGAGTGTTATGTGAACTAGTTTTATTAATCGGGCCAGGTTAGTAAAAAAGTCACCAACAAGTGATAATATTAACAATAGACAAATTATTAATTAGGAGATGTGCGTACAAGTGGATAGCAGTAAAATTATAGAATTAAGGAATTTTTCTATTGGTTTACCCCAACTAATGAAGTACGGGAACGATAAAGAAATACATACAGGAATTTGTAAACAAACGACTGAAGAAGCTTTCTTAAAAAAAGACGGATTCCTTGGAGATGGGGCTGCGGACTTACGATATCATGGGGGATCCGACCGGGCCGTGTGTGTATATCCCTATGAACACTATTTACTTTGGGAAAAAGAATTTGAGAAACCTTTGCCGTCATCAAACTTTGGTGAGAATTTAACCGTAACAAATATGCTTGAAAAAGACGTCCATATTGGAGATATCTTCCGTCTCGGAGAAGCTGTTATACAAATTACTCAAGGCAGAGTTCCTTGTAGTACGATTACAAAAAGAACTAATAATCCTTTTCTTTTAAAGAGGATGGTACAAACCGGTTTTACAGGTTATCTATGTCGTGTTTTAGAAGAAGGGATGGTACGTAAAGATTCCCAAATTACATTATTAGAATTACATCCAAAACAAGTATCCATTCTTTATGGAAATGAGATTTATTTTCATAAGCAAAAGGATATTGAAGGCATAAAGAAAGTATTATCTGTTGAGGAATTGGCTAACGAATGGAAGGAGCTGCTGGAAAGTCGATTAAACAAACTTATTACTCCTATCTAATTCGTTATGTTTTCCTAAAAAGATAAAAAGTGTTATCTACTTTAACTTAAAGGATCTTCGTTTTGGAAGATCCTTTTTCAATACCAATAACGGCGATTATTAAACTAAAAGAGCTCCCTTCACCTATGGGGAGCTCTTTTAGTTTTTAGTGAATTCATTTTTTAACTGAAATCGTTACAAAATACCAATGCGGGCATGTAAAGTTTAGTGTTGTTTTATTTCCTGTCCAGTAACTGCGTCTTCTATTTTTTTAATAGTACCTTTTTTGTTAAAGTAGATATCTATTAAAGAGTATTTCGCCTTTTTACCGGATAAATCCAAAGACATATTATGCTTTGGTGTTTTTTAATAATTTAGCTCCGCATCATTCATCTTTAAAAAGATAAATAACAAACAAAAATAGTTGAATCTAAGAAAGGTTATACTATATACTCAAAAACATATAAAGTTAATCGGAATTATAACCTTCTATTATCAATAAAAATGAAAAAAGGGAGCGATCTATTATGGCATTATCAACATTTAAAGCCAAAACAGTTTTAAAAGAAAATGTGTTAGTGGAAGCTGAGACTAGAGGACATAAGGTAATTATCGATGAGCCCGCCAATTTAGGCGGCACAGATCAAGGGATGAATCCGGTTGAGCTTCTTCTTTCTGCTTTAGGTGCTTGCCAGTCCATTGTAGCGAGAACTTATGCGAAGAAATTTGAGATTGATCTGCAAAATTTTTGGGTTGAATTAGAAGGAGATATTGACATTGATGGTTTTCTTGGCAAATCTGATGTGCGACCTGGTTTCCAATCAATAAGATATACATTTCACATTGAAACAACAGCACCTGAAGAAAAAATTAAAGCATATAAAGAATATATTGAAGCACATTGCCCTGTAGGAGATACCATTGCGAACACGGTTAATCTTGTTTCTGCCGAAGTAGTGGTTGAGAACCTAGTTAAATAATTCTAGCTGCCATAACCATAAAAAAATGAAAATAAAAGGACTGCGGACAACTCAATGAAAATTGAAGTTTGTCCGCAGCCCTTTTATTTTGCTTGTAGATCCATTCCAATCAACAGGGGTTAAAAAGTTAGGATAGCCGTATAATGATTACCTGTTTTAAAATTACTGGTGTTTTCTTTGGATTGGTTGTGGTGACTTAATTCTACAAGAAAAGGTCTTCTTTTTTGTATTTATTCATGTACACAAGATATTTTACGCTCTCTTGTTTATAGATAATTCATATATATTTTAGAAAAATTTAAGATTTATGTGATACAGTTCTTTTAATTTCTTAAAAAAATGAGCTTTTTTAATCTTGATAGTGTGTTTAAAAAATGAGCTTGCATGTTAAGAATAACGAATGGTCTGACGAAAATTTTATAACAGAGTGAGTGAAAGAAATGTCAATTAAAATGAGATTTCTGTTGTCTTATATTGGAGTCCTCCTTTTCTCTATCACTTTATTATTAGCAGCTGGTTTTTTAATTATTTTTGCTATAACAGGTGACGTAAAGTCTATAGAGCACCTTTACAAAAAAACGTATGTACAAAAACCTTTGACAACAGTAGAAGAAAGTGTGTTTCTCGATTTAAAGCTTTTCGCTAAAAATAATCCTAGACAGCTTCTTAATGAAAAGGAAATTAAGTGGATTGAACGGAAGGATATTAAGATTGTTGTTAGAAAGGGCACAAAAGTTGAGTATGCTTCCGCTGCTCTAGATAAACAGGCGTTAGGTAAATCCCTTCCTGGGTTTGAAGAAACAAACATCAATACCCGAGATACGATTAAAATTAATGATTATTTTTTTACTTATGTGAAGTTTGATTTTTATTTTCCAGATAAAAGTAAAGGGAGTGTTTTTGTATTAAAAAAGGCAAGTTCCTATGCTGAGCTTATTCGAGAGTTATTTCCCATCTTATCCGGCCTTTTGCTATTTCTGTTTATCATGATCATTGGAATGTTGAATTATTTAGTTTCACGAAGCATTATTAAGCCTATCACTATTCTTAAAGAAGGGGCCGAAAGAATAAAGTCAGGAGATCTGGATTTCGAGATCGAGGCTATTTCAAACGATGAAATTGGGCAGTTAAAGAGAGCTTTTGAGGAAATGAGAATAAAATTGAAAGAATCTATAAATCTTCAGCTTCAGTATGAAGAAAATCGAAAAGAGCTTCTTTCCAATATTTCACATGATTTGAAGACACCGATTACTTCGATTATTGGATATGTAGAAGGGATTAAAGATGGTGTAGCAAATACCCCTCAAAAGATGGAAAAGTATTTATCGACTGTGTATTCAAAAGCGATAGATATGGATTTACTGATTGATGAACTGTTCTTATTTTCCAAGCTGGATTTGAAAAAAGAACCATTCAATTTTGAAATCATCGAACTGGATAAATATATGAGAGATTACACAGATGAACTGTATTTGGATTTAATCCAGCAAGGAATTAGTATTGAACTTCATCTTTTGAATAAACCGATTTATGTAATAGCAGATAGAGAAAAGTTAAAACGAGTATTGGCCAATTTACTAAACAATTGCGTAAAATATATGAACAAAGACCAAAAAAGCATTTCTATTGCTCTAAATGAACGATTAGATGATGTGATTGTGCAAGTAGCAGATAATGGTCAAGGGATAGATCCTTCTGCTTTGCCACATATTTTTGAACGTTTTTACCGTGCAGAACAATCGAGAAATTCTCAGACAGGCGGCAGCGGTTTAGGACTCGCAATTGCAAAACAAATTATCATGGAGCATGGAGGAGAAATCTGGGCTGCAAGCGAGATAGGTAAAGGTACAACTTTATTTTTCTCCCTAAAGAAAGGTGAAAAAAGTGAAAGAAATATTACTTATTGAAGATGATATTAGCATTGCAGAATTGCAAAGAGATTATTTAGAAATAAATGATTTTCGTGTCGATATGCAACATACTGGTGATGCAGGAGTTCAACATGCGCTTAAAGGAAATTATGATTTAATTATTTTAGACATTATGCTCCCTGGACTAAATGGTTTTGAAATATGCAAACAAATACGGGCTGTTAAAAACATTCCTATTTTGCTTGTATCTGCCAAAAAGGAGGATATTGATAAAGTTCGCGGCCTTGGTTTGGGGGCAGATGATTATATTACAAAGCCTTTTAGTCCGAGTGAATTGGTTGCTAGAGTGAAAGCACATTTAGCACGTTATGAACGTTTAGCCGGGAACCAAACTAATTCAAAAACAATTTTCGTTCATGGAATATCGATTGATAAGTCAGCGCGTAAAGTTCATGTTAACGGAGAAGAAATTCCGTTCACAACAAAAGAATTTGATTTGTTTGTGTTTTTTGTGATGCACCCGAATCAAGTATTAAGCAAAGAGCAGCTTTATGAAAAAATATGGGGGTTAGAATCGGCAGCGGATGTTTCAACTGTAACCGTTCACATCAAGAAAATAAGAGGGAAAATTGAAAGAGATCCTGCCCATCCGAAATTCTTGGAAACGGTTTGGGGAGCCGGGTATCGATTTAACGTTTAAATGAATGATTATGTTTTAAGAACCGTCACAAAAGTGGCGTTTTTTTTATTAGTATTAAGGAATTTTATTAAAAAGTTTATCTTTTTTTAAGAATTTATTTAGATGGAATTCAACATTAAATTTTAACCTTATTTAAGTAATAACACTGAAGGCAGGTGAAATTCTCATGTGGAGGGGGCTAACAATATTCGTTGGATGTCTTTTCATTCTTCAAGGATGTGTTTCTGATAACGATAGAGACCCAAATAAACAGGAAAAAGAAATAAAAGAAGAAAGAAGGGTGAAGGAACAACTATTTACAGCTACAGAGCGCAGAGAAACGGACGCCATAAGGAAATTGATTAAGGAGGGTGTCAATATTAATTCACAGGACTCACAAGGGAGAACTGCCACAATGATAGCAACTTATCATAATGATGTTGAAACCGCTAGAGTCTTGATTGAAGCGGGGGCGGACGTCAACATTCAAGACGACATGAAAAACAACCCCTTCTTATATGCCGGTGCAGAAGGGTATATTGAAATTTTAAAGCTTACGATTGAAGCTGGTGCTGACCCAACGATTACAAACCGGTATGGAGGAACGGCTTTAATTCCTGCCTCCGAACATGGATACGTGGATGTAATCAAAGCCCTTCTTACCGCAACTGATATAGATGTAAATCATGTAAATAACCTAGGCTGGACTGCATTAATGGAAGCTATCGTGTTGAATAATGGAGATAAAAAACAACAGCAAGCCATACAACTGCTCATTGATCATGGGGCGGATGTGAACATACCGGATAAAAATAATGTGACTCCATTAGAACATGCCCAAAAAAATGGATTTAAAGAGATCGAGAGCATTTTGTTAAAAGCAGGAGCAGAATAACCGAATCGTATAGGACTCCATCAGTGAAATCAGATTACTTTATCACATTTAATAAATTAGCATAGAATTAGGAGATGAAAAAATGAATAAAAAAGCAAAAATATTATCACCTTTACTACTTGGGTTCACATTGGCTTTAGCAGGGTGTAACGCGAGTGCGCAAACCGATGCGAGTGAACAAAAACAAGAAACAAAAACAGAACAAACAAACATGAATAAATCACAAGATCCAAAAAAAGAAAAACAATCTGAAAATAAACTCACTAAAGGTCAGAACATGGCTAACATTCTCAGTAGTACAAATTGGCAAGGGACAAGAGTGTATGACAAGAAGAATAATGACGTGACAAAAGAGAATGCAAACTTCATTGGTCTTGCAAAATATGACGTGAAATCAGGAAGATATGAATTTTTTAATGCTAAGACAGGTGAAAGTCGTGGCGATAAAGGAACATTCTTTATCACCAATGATGGGAAAAAGAGAATATTAATTTCAGAATCAATGAATTATCAGGCTGTCGTTGACATGACAGAAATAAATAAAGATATTTTTACTTATAAAAGAATGGGGAAAGATGCTAATGGCAACGATGTGGAGGTATTCGTTGAACATGTCCCATATAAAGAAAAAGAACTGTCATTTACTGACCTGGACAAGCAGTTAGGCATTACTACAGGAAATATTGTGAAAGACATTGATGGAGATAAAATTTTAGGTAGCACTCTCTGGAATGGAACAAAGGTATTAGATGAAGACGGCAATGATGTAACAAAGTACAATTCAATGTTTATAAGTTTGGCAAAATTTGATGACAAGACTAATAAATATGAGTTTTTCAATATTGAAACAGGAAAAAGCCGCGGTGATTATGGCTACTTCGATATTTTAAACGAAAATAAAATAAGAGCCCATGTTTCAATTGGAAATAATAAGTATGGAGCCGCTCTTGAACTTACCGAACTTAATCAAAGTAAATTTACGTATAAAAGAACTGGTAAAGACAAAGACGGCAAGGACATAACTGTATTCGTTGAGCATGAACCTTATAAAGGAAATCTTAAACCAAAATTCACTAAAGTATTTAAATAGATTTTAGCATACGGTTTAGTCGAATTTAAACAGTGAAAAATTCAACTGAAAAGAACGCAAAGATATGAATCTTTCTAATTAAATAGTTAAACGACAGGGGACTTATCTTCTCAGTAAGAAAAATAATCGATCCTCTATAATCGGCCACAACTATGAAGGAATGAAAAAAGCGTAATTTCTTATTAAATTGAGAAATTACGCTTTTTTTATGATGCATCAACAAGTGGAGAATGACTAGTGACGGATGTTCGCGTCCAACCAACCCCATCATTATTTACGCATTTTGAAAACGGAAGTGTTTTTAAACCAAAGAATATGCTTATTTTCTCAATGTTATGGTCACAACTTTGATCACATTTCCGGGCACAAGATCCTTATAATACCTCTCAAAAGAACTCTAAACTCGCAACTCTACATCACATCACCTCGAAAATTAAATGAAGCTGATTTGATGGAATTACATACATTTAATTGTTTAAATATAACGACTTTTTTATTGGAGTTCATTTAACTAAGAATTTTGATCAAATTTTATTCAGAAGCTGCAATGGATTTTAGGTGATTTTGAAAAGAAATTTAAGAATCTGATGAAAGATTTATAGACTAACAAAATATTCATTGGTAGATAAATTATTCATATCTGCATATTTGTTTTATAGATTTTTTAATAATCAGCCTTTAAAAACAGCTTTTTCACTTGGCATGTCTTTTGCATATTAAATAAAACATTCAGAAAGTAATGAAAATATAGAGTTTGGTAAAGGAGGTGTTTAAAATTACTGTTTGATATAGAGATTTAGACTCATTAAAAACAAACTATTGAAAACCCTTCTATAACAGAGGGTATATATTAAAATGCAATTCTACATTATTGCACTTGTCCTTGTATTTCATATCAGACTAAATAAAGTGATTTTTTTAATACTTTAAATTTAGGCTTCTTTTTTTATTCAACATTGTATACAATGTTGGATTCGATTTTGCATACTTAATTATAGGGAGGAAGATAGTGATGAACAGCAAGGAATTTGAAATATATAAAAAGATAAAGCAAGCAATCATTCAGCAAAAACTTCGGCCTAATATTCAATTGATAGAACAAGATATCGCTGAATCATTTGGAGTGAGTAGAACGCCTGTTAGAAATGTGCTTCGCAGATTAGCATATGAACGATTAGTCAAAATAATAGAAAATAAAGGAGCCTTTGTATCGGGATCTTCGATGGAGGAAGCGAAAGAAGTATTTGAAGTGCGAAGAATCATTGAAGCAAAAGCTGTTCGAAAGGCCTGTCAATTACACAATAAAGATCAAATTATCGAGCTAGGAAAAATGATTGATGAAGAAAATAAAATGTTTGAGAGTGCGGACTCTTATGAACTTGTAGAAATACTTGGAGATTTCCATTTGAAAATTGCAGATATTTCAGGAAATTCTTATTTTTATCAATACCTAGAGGACTTAATATCCTTAACTAATGTGATTGTAGGCATCTATGGTGGTGATCAGAAAGCTTGTTCCCATCACCTTCACATTTTCAACGCTATTGAAAAAAGAGATGAAGAGCTTGCAGAAAAACTCGTTTTGGATCATTTAAATGAAATTGAAAATAATTTAAATTTTAGTGAAGAGCAGCGGGTATTACCGCTTTCAGAAGTATTTCAATATAAGTAAAAAATATACACATTCAGCTATAAGGATCATAGCCAGAAGCACTTCAAGCTGTGAAAAAGATTTTACCTAAAGGGGGTGATTCAAGGATAGCTTTCCATTACCAAGTAAAGAAAGGCGGTTTAAATAGAGAGATTTTCTATGAAAGGAATTTAATCAAATACATCTAGAGTAATAGAAATAATCATATATGGTTTGCTCTTCATTCAAAGATAAAACTCTTCCGAGAATAGACTGAATTTTCTAATTTGTATCATTTTTAATTTATTTAAAGGGGGGAATTTAATTGGAGAGTTTTGGTTGGTGGAGTTTAATTCCTACGCTTTGTGTATTGATTATTGCTTTTACAACGAGAAGAACCCTTGAATCTTTGTTGGCTGGAGCAGTTATCGGGTTTATTATTTTGGAGAAACAAAATTTCTTTCCGGCAGTTGTCGATTCTCTTTTAGCTACAATGGGAGATCCGACAATTGGTTGGATTACGCTTGTTATCGTATTTTTCGGAGGTTTTATTGCCCTTCTTGTGAAGTCTGGAGGAGCACTGGCATTTGGAAATTATGTTTCAGCAAGAATTAAAACTAAGAAGGGATCACTGTTTGCAACATGGGTCATGGGGCTTATTATCTTCATTGATGATTACTTAAATGCATTAGTATTGGGAACCGCAATGCAAAGGGTAACTGACAAGCATCGGACTTCAAGAGAATATTTAGCTTATATCATTCATTCCACTGCCGCGCCTGTCTGTGTCATTGTGCCAATATCAACATGGGCAGTATTTGTATCTGGTATATTTGAGAAAAATGGGATCGCTGCAGAAGGATTGGGAGGAGCGGCCTATATACAAACCATTCCTTTTATTCTGTATGGATGGGTTGCAATTTTAGTTGTTGTATTATCTATTTTTGGAATTATTCCTAAGCTTGGTCAAATGAAAAAAGCGGAATTAAGAGCTGAAACAACAGGGGTATGTATTCCAGGGAGTAAAAACAGTGCTGATGACGAAGTAGCATCAACTAGTGAGGATAGTTTCAATGATGATTCGTTAGGTATTTTGGAAAATATTAAACAGCCTAGAATGATTAACTTTATCATTCCGATACTGGTTTTAATCTCCTATACATGGTTTTCAGGAATTGATCTATTACAAGGTATTATCGTTGCAGTCCTTGTAACAATAACCATGTTATTTGTACAACGTTTGATGGGGCTGCGTGAGTTATTTGATACCTTTATTGAAGGAACTAAACCGATGATTTATATTGTCATGATGTTTGTTGCCTCATTTATGTTAGTAGAGGCAAATGACCAGTTAGGACTAACAACATTTGTTATCGAACAGGTAAAGCCTTTGATGAATGCAGAATTCTTACCTGCAGTAGCGTTTATTTCATTGTGTTTAGTAGCTTTTGCAACTGGGGCAATTTGGGGGATTTATGCTATTACACTTCCAATCATCATTCCTCTTGCTCAAGCAGTTGGTGCGGATCTTTGGCTATCAGTTGGAGCTGTCATTTCAGCAGGTGCTTTTGGAAGTCATCTTTGTCCATATGGGGATTCTACTATACTCTGTGCTACTGCTTCAGGAATTGAGCCAATGACACATACCGTAACTCAAATGCCTTATGTCATACTTAGTGGATTTATAGCAGCAGTATTCTATTTAATTTTAGGGTTTGTTATGTAATTAAATACAAATATTAAGAAAAGGGTGTATGAATTTATGACTACTTCATATTGGTTGAAAAATGTTTTGCTAGAGAGCGGATATCATTATCAAAATAGTGTAATAGAAGAAACGATCACAGAAGTATTTCATATCCGAATTGAAAATGAGACAATAATGGAAATTATTCCTGAATTTGAACCGATAAAAGATGATCTTCCACAAAAGGATGCTAATAGATTACTAATGATTCCATCCTTTCAAGATATGCATATGCACTTAGATAAAACACATTATGGAGGACCATGGAAAGCACCCAAGCCATTTACTAGCATTTTTGGACGTCTAGAAGAAGAAAAGGAATTGCTGCCTCGCCTATTGCCAGTAGCAGAAGAGAGGGCTGAAAAAATAATAGACCTCCATTTGCAAAATGGAACAACCCATATTCGTGCCCAGGTAAATGTAGATCCGATAATAGAACTGAAGAATCTTGAGGCTGTGACACGTGCATTACATTCAAATGATAGCAAATTGACACATGAGCTTGTCGCATTTCCTCAGCATGGTCTCTTACGTAGTAACTCTGTTAAATTAGTACGAGAAGCGCTTAAGAGGGGAGCAACTCATGTTGGCGGCGTTGATCCTGCAACCGTAGATGAAGACATTGAGAAATCTCTATATACAATGTTTGATTTAGCAGTAGAGGCGGATGCAGGTATTGATTTACATTTGCATGATAAAGGGCATTTAGGAGTCTATACAATGAAGCGTTTAGCTGCTTATACAGAAGAAGCAGGTTGGCAGGGGAGAGTAACGATTGGACATGGCTTTGGCTTAGGCGAAGTTAGTTTAGAAGAAGCAGGAGAAATGGCTGAAATACTAGCTAAAGCTGGAATAGACCTTGCTTCTACTGTGCCTTTTGAAGCTGGATTTTCAACTCCTCCAATACCGTTGCTTCATCAAAAGGGGGTAAAAGTTTCACTGGCAAATGATAGCATAATTGATCATTGGGAAGCTTTTGGAACAGGTGATATGCTCTATAAGGCAAGTATTATGGCCGAGCGTTTTTCTTGGATTGATGAACAATCATTAGGAAAAGCCCTTTCATTTGTTACTGGAGGAATCATACCGCTGAATTCCAATGGAGAACGGGTTTGGCCAAAAGTGGGTGATAAAGCAAATGCTGTATTTGTTGAAGCAAGTTGTTCTGCTGAGGCAGTCGCGAGAAGGGCGAAGCGTAAAGCGACCATGTTTAAAGGAAACATAGTTGCAGGTCATTTAGCTGGCAAAGATATTGAAAAAACAGTGCAGTAAAATCTGGTTAAATGGCAGCCAATCTCTTTAATAGACGGTTCGAAAACATTTGATTAAATGTTGGCGTTTATGCAGGATAGGAGCTGGCTTCAGTTCATTTTAGGCTAATCCGTTAGAGGAGTGGCCTAAAATGAAATCACCTAGTATGACCGGAAACCAACCGTTGAATACGTAAACCGCACATTTAATCAATATAATCTTCACAACTTCCTAATTTACAGGAATTCAGCCAGCCTATCTTTGATGACCGTATGGTTAAACGAATGATTTATTTAGATGGTCGTACTTACAGACCTCATTACAGAGAATACTTGTAGACTGGGGAAAAAGAAATGGGGCAATCTGTAAAATATTTTTCACATGGCTATAAGAAGCCGCAAATCTTGGTGAAGACATATGCAATGCTAGTATTTTGTGTAATATGTTGGGGAAGTAACTTTATATTCGGCACGATCTTAGTGGATGTCTTTGATCCGATGGCTATCGCTTGTTTACGCCTTATTTTTATTAATATATTCTTGTGGGGCGTCGGTTGGAAATTTGTTAGAAGGAATCAGATTCCAGTGCGTATACTCTTTATGCTTGCGGGGGCAGGATTTATAGGGGTCACAGTAAATCAATGGACCTTCTATGCAAGCTTGCAGCATGCTAATCCAGTGACTGCTGCTATTATTTTAGCGCTCTCGCCAATGATGACATCCCTGATTACTTTTTTCTATTTGAAAGAAAGGCGAAAGATTATTTTCTGGATTGGGGTGGCTGTGGGATTTGTAGGCGTGTCGTTTGTCATAACGAGTGGAAATGGACTGGTTGTGGCCGTTGGAAAAGGAGAACTGCTTATTACGTTGACGATGCTCTCCTTCTCCATTTTTCTTGTCATCGTTCAGCAACTATCAAAAAAACTAGAGCCAATTATTATTACCTTATATACCAACATATTTGGTTTACTCTTATTTATCCCTTTTATTCGTGTTGATATGATTGAACAATCCATGCATATAGACATTAAATATTGGATGCTGCTCATCGTTACAGCTATCTTAATGCATGGTATTTGCACAATGCTTTGGAATGCATCGATTCAAAAAGTAGGAGCGGCAAATGCTTCGATGCTCCTCAATTTGGAACCCTTTATCGTAATGGTTGTTGGATATATCATACTCCAAGAAACAGTTCAGTCGATCCAGTTAATGGGGGCTTTGTTCATTATTTCAGGTGTTATTATGGGGACATATAGGAGCGAGGTAAAGGATTCTAGTTTAAAGGAAGGGAATTGTGACGGGAGGAAAATAGTAAGGTAACTGGGACAAGTATATGAAGAAACATTATTAAAATAACTAATCAATACAATACCAGAGACACAACTTATCATTTTTAAATTATGTAGAGGTGAGGTAAAGATAATGGATCAGTGAGATACTCTTTTGGACAAAAAAGAATAATTAATTCTCTATTGGTATCTATTGTTTTAATATGGGTCTAGAATAAAATGGGATTGTTTTTTACAATCATACTTTTGATACTAAAGAAACCAGAAGCACACAATAGTTTTAAGCAATAGAGCAAGTTTTTATCAGTATCTTTTGAGAGTGTTCGAACTGCTTGTTAGTTTTGCAGCTTTTTCTTTGAGTTAAAGTATCTAGACATAGAAAGAGCTGCATGAGTTAGCAGAATCCTTACAACAGATTGGTACGGAACAGAAGATGTTGAATATAGAAATGCTAATACACAGTTATACGTCATACACAAAGGTTATAACCTACGTGACTGTAACTGCCAAAAAGGTTGTAACGTAATAAAAAAGCAAGATACTGATCTTCACTCAGTATCTTGCTTTTTCTCTTATAATAGTTCAAAGATAGTAGAGAGCTTTCAAAAGTTAATAGACCCCTTCTTCTTGATTGACTTCATAGTCCTTGTCCTTACACCGGTTTTCTGATCACATTTCCGGTCACAAGATCCTTATAATGCCTCTCAAAAGAACTCTAAACTCTACATCACCTTGAAAAGTTCCCATGCTTCTCTCGAATCCGCTCAACCACCTCATCCAACTCCTCAGGCTTATGAAACTCAATCGGGGAGAAGCCTTTCTCAAATATCACCGAATCAGCTTCCATCAAAACGACATAGCGGTCACCGAGCTTAGCCAAATGAATCGACTCCCCGAAGTCTGACAACATCGCATGGACACCCATGTGGTCCAGTTTCATCTTCAGCTCCAATTCAGGTGTATGCTCAACCATACGTGTAGCGGCTTCCACAATTTCTTCCGTCGAAAACCGCTCCTGCAGTTCCCGTTTCGGACTCTCCGCCCAGATTTCCATCGCTTCTTCAAATTGAGCGCGCTCCGGGCTTTCGTCTTCCAGGTCCTCAATCACCGTTTCCCGTACGAAGTCGATCACTTGTGTTTTCACGATTTCAGGCATGGACTGTTCGTAGCCGACGTATTTTAGGAAATCCTCAAAGTAACGGGCGTGGGAAGCCTGGTGGATTTTCAGTTCGCCTTGTTCGACCATTCCTTCTTCGGGCATGTAAGGGTACTGGATCGATTTCATGTTTTTCGTTGTGATCGCCAGTTCTACGTGCTGAAGGAGAGAAGTTGGGTCGGTGATAGAGGCGACTTTTGGTTCGAAATCGCATTTTAAAATAAAGACAAAGGAGTCATCGAAATATTTTTTTATTTGGGCTTTCGTGACGATGAATACGCCGCCGCGCGCAGCGTTCGTTTGTGTATAAAGCGCCGCAAATTGTTCGCTTGCTTCTTGAAACTCTAAGAGGGAGGAAGCGGCTTTCGCTTTAGCGAATAAATTGTAGTTCGGATTGGATGTTAAATCATGGCCTGGTTCAGCTGTGAAAAACCCAATTTTCGTCGGTGCTTGTTCGGCTTTCGGATGGCGCTCTGCTTTTCGTTTTGCGATTTTCGTAAATTCTCCAGAGAGAAAATCGTTGAGCGGGCTGTTTTCATAGTCTTCTTCTTTCAATGTTTGAAAATGATGAGCCCGTTTATTTTCTTCATCATCGACGCGGATCACAAAGAAAGATAAATAATGTATCGTAAAGTCCATTGTTATCACCTATTTTACTTCGTTGCTTTCCAATATAATCTGCCGCAATTTGATAATACCTTGTTGGAATTCTTCGATTGACGCGTAGCCGTAGGATAGCCGGATCGCCCGAACAGACTCTTCTGTATAAATGCTTCCCGGATGTAAAGAAATCCCCGCTTGATACGCTTTAACATGCATTTCTTTTAATGGAATGTTTGTTTTGATTCTTAGCCAAATTAAAAAACCGCCCGCAGGAACGTCCCAATCTGCCAGGTCGCTCATATATCGGTTCAGCGTTTCTAGGGCAGCCGTCCGCCGCTTCTTTAATTCTTCACGAACGACGGCCAGGTGCTGTTCGTAGAACCCGCTTGACAGCCATTCAGCAGCAACGAGCTGCGAAAGAGAACTGGAGCCGTAATCTGTCTGCTTCTTGATTTCAGCTAACCGGTCAATGACTTGATCAGGCCCTGCGATCCAGCCGATGCGAAGCCCAGGTGTCAATGTTTTGGACAAGCTGCCGATGTAAAGCACGCGCCCATCTGAATCGAGTGATTGAAGGGTCGGCGGCGGCGGGCTGTCGAGCCACAGTTCGCGGTAAATATCATCTTCAATCACAGGAAGCCGCTTTTGTTCACATATATCGAGCAGTTCCTTACGGCGTATTTCAGACATCAAGCTGCCGGTCGGGTTATGGAAACAGGGAATCGTGTATAAAATCGAAGAAGGGCCATCAGCTGCTTTTTTAGAAAGAGCGGACGGCTGCAATCCTTCATCATCCATCGGCAGACCGGATAAATTCATGCCAGCTGACTGAAACGTATGAAGAGAATACAAATAAGACGGCTTCTCAAGGAAAACAGTCGAACCTTTATGCAGCAGGCCGGCGGAGATCAGCTGCAATCCTTGAATAGCGCCAGACACAATTAAAATGGAGGAAGGGGAAACCTCTGACCCTTGTTTTTTCATATAGTCGCTGATTGCCTGTCTTAACGGCAAATATCCTTTTGGTTCTTCGTATCCGAAAGGCTCCAGGCTTTTCGCGAGGCGCAGCATCACTTGCTGCATGTTGTCCGTTGGAAAAATATCTTGGGACAGCTCGCCTTTGCTCAGCTCAATCATATGTTCCGGCGCTTTCACTTCGTCTATTTCTAAAAGAGGGACGGAGGCAGGTTTTGGCACAGAGAAGGACATCGATTCATCCCAATCCGGAGGGGTTGCTGCGAGTAACGTCCACGTATTGTTTCTGACGATTGTGCCTTTTCCCATGACACCTTCAATGAGACCTTCTGTTTTTAATTCTTCCAGCGCAGCAACGATCGTCGAGCGATTGACCGACAGCTCTTCAGCCAGTTTCCGCTGACTCGGAATCTTACTGCCGACTGGCCACTCGCCGCTTGAAATACATGATTTTATGTAATTCATCACTTGTTCGTATTTTGTAAGATTTGTGCTCATAGCCATTTTATTCTCCCTATCGTTAGTGCTGTCTCCATCATATCATGCCAATTTACTGCTTACTATTGCCTTCTGTCCAATGCGCTTCGATAAACTCATCCCGTCCAGATTGTACACGATCCGCGTGGTACTCATCAGGGTTCTTCTTATAGAAATCTTGATGATACTCTTCTGCAGGATAAAACGGTGCCGCCGGTAAAATGCGGGTGACAATCGGCTTTTGAAATTTCCCGCTCTCTTCAAGCTCTTGTTTCGATGCTTGAGCCAATTGTTCTTGTTCTACTGTATGATAAAAAATCGCCGTGCGGTAAGAATCACCGCGGTCTTGAAACTGGCCGCCGTCATCCGTCGGATCAATTTGCTGCCAATAAAGATCAAGAATCGTTTTGTAAGAAATAACGGCTGGATCATATACAATTTCAACCGCTTCCAGATGGCCGGTTGCACCGGCTTTTACTTGTTCGTATGTTGGATTCGCCGTGTGGCCGCCGGTGTACCCGGACAATACTTGATGAACACCATCCCATTGATCAAATGGTTTGACCATACACCAGAAACACCCTCCGGCGAACGTTGCTTTTTCTAACTGTTTTGTCATGACTTACACCTCTTCAAGAAATAATAGTTCATCATACCATTCATTCGCCGTGATTTCTACCAATAAAGATTAAAAGAAAGTTTTGCTGACTAATATCTTTAAAGTGTTTTTACGAAAAAAATGGTTTATTATATTAATTAGATAATGAGATGTTGAGATAAGGAGCAGTCGATCGTAAAATGATAAAACGATGGTTCATTACCGCTGCTTTAATAGCAGCAATTATTTATTTAATTCCGTACTCGCTGCCTTTTGTACTAGCGCTGATCACAGCAATTCTTCTGGAAAATTCAGTAAAGTGGTTTATGACAAACTTTAAATGGCCGCGCTTTCGGGCAGTACTTGCTGCCTTTTTGTTATATTTGCTGTTTATTGCCTTGTTTGTCTGGTTTATTGTGAAGCTTGTCATTGATCAAGTAGTGACATTAGCGCAAAGCGGGCCAGCTTTTGTAAATAACTTTTACAAAGAATCGTTAAAGGGCCTTTTTAAAGAATCCGAACAATACTTTAAAAAACTGCCGCCTGATGTGTTCCAGTCCTTTGAGCGAACGATTGAAAATGCCCTTCAGACTGTGACAGATATGCTGCAGGCGATCGTTGAATGGCTGTTTAGTCTGGCAACGGCAATCCCAGGATTTTTAATTGAATTTTTGGTCTACATTATTGCCGTCTTTTTGTTCAGTTTAGAATTATCCCGATTGCGCATCAAGCTGGAAAGACATTTAAGAGAAGAAACGAAAGACAAGCTCTATTTAATTACCGTCCAGTTGAACCGCGCGGGAGTCGGCTTTATTAAAGCACAAATTTTTCTAAGTATTGTCACTTTTTTAATGGCTTTTATTGGATTATCTATTTTAAAAGTGCCGTATGCCGTCCTGCTTTCTATATTAATCGTTTTTGTGGATGTGCTTCCGATTCTCGGAACAGGATCAGTGCTCGTCCCGTGGGCCATTCTTAGTTTTTTTCAAGGAAATCAATTTCTCGGCTTCGGCTTAATTGTACTATTTGTGATTATTACCGTTGTCCGCCGGATACTAGAGCCGAAAGTGTTCTCAACGAATATGGGGATCTCACCGCTGGCTGCTTTAATTAGCTTGTTCGTCGGGTTTAAATTGCTTGGATTTATCGGCTTCTTTATCGGACCAGCAATCGTGATCATTTATGATACTTTTAGAGAAGCGGGCGTCATTAAAAGTAAATGGAAAATTTAATTTAAAAACAAGAGCTGTCTTATAAGTGTCAGACCCGTCTGATGCTTAGGAGACGGCTTTTATTTTTTCAGAAAATATCTTGACAGAATTTTGATCATGCCTTAAATTTTGTACTAAGGAAACTTTATTGGTTGTACACATATATCATTTTTCTTTTTCTTGCATAGAGTAGTTTAAGAGGAAATGATTATTTTTTTAAATAAAAAGTTGCACAAGGTAAAGAGTATGTCTTCCTATCAAAAAAGTGAGGTCATTGAAAGATCCTATTATTTGCGTCAACAGCTTATTAAAATATGAATCGTAAAGGAGAAGTCCAATGAATGACGCACTGTCAGTAAAAAATTTATTCGTTTCCTATCATGGGAACGAAGCAGTCAAGAACATCAGTTTTTCCATTGAACGAGGGAATTTGGTTGGCATCATCGGACCAAATGGAGCGGGAAAATCGACACTATTAAAAGCTTTGTTGAATCTCATCCCGAAAGATACAGGAGAAGTTCAAGTATATGGAAAGAAGTTTCATGAACAAAGAAAATCTATTGCGTATGTGCCGCAAAGAAGCAATATCGACTGGGATTTCCCCATCACGGTATTGGATACTGTCGTACTCGGCTCTTATCCAACGCTCGGCTGGTTTAAACGGCCAAAGAAAGCACACAGAGACTGGGCATTACAATGTCTGCAAAGAGTGGGGATGGAGGACTTTAGCAAGCGGCAAATTGGAGAACTGTCCGGAGGGCAGCAGCAGCGGGTTTTTCTAGCAAGGGCTCTCGCCCAGAAAGCAGAAATTTTCTTTCTAGATGAACCATTTGTCGGCATAGATGCAGCCAGTGAAGAAACGATTATTCACATTTTAAAAGAATTAAAGGAAAGCGGAAAAACGATTCTTGTCGTTCATCATGATTTAAGCAAAGTAAGCGACTACTTTGATCAGCTTATTTTGTTAAACAAAGAACTCATAGGATTCGGCGCTGTTAATCAAGTGTTCTGCGCGGATATTTTATCTAAAGCGTATTCTGGACAATTTTCTTTCTTGGATCGATTGGGGGTGGAGGTATAAATGAGCTTTATTGATGCAGTGATTCACTACGGTTTTTTACAAAAAGCACTATTAACTTCTATCATGGTCGGCATCATTTGTGGAGTCGTCGGCTGCTTTATCATTTTAAGGGGAATGGCACTAATGGGCGATGCGATTTCGCACGCTGTTCTTCCTGGAGTGGCCATCGCTTATATGCTTGGCATCAATTTCTTTATCGGAGCGGTTATTTCGGGAGTCATTACAGCAGTAGGCATCGGCTTTGTCAGTCAAAACAGCCGGATTAAAAATGATATTTCTATTGGAATTATGTTTACCTCTGCGTTCGCTTTAGGGATTATCCTTATTACACTCATGAAGAGCAGCACCGATCTCTATCACATCTTGTTCGGCAACGTGCTCGCTGTTCGGCCATCAGATATGTGGACGACGCTTGGAATCGGGATTTTCGTTTTAACTTCCATCTATTTGTTTTATAAGGAATTGCTCGTCACGTCTTTTGATCCAACGATGGCTGCAGCCTACGGATTGCCGGTTAAAGGTATTCATTACTTTTTAATGACGCTGCTGACGATGGTCACAGTCGCTTCTCTTCAAACGGTAGGAATTGTGCTTGTCGTAGCGATGCTCATTACACCGGCGGCGACCGCCTATTTATTAACAGACCGGTTATGGATCATGATTTATCTTGCTGCTGGATTAGGCGTGGCCGCATCGATCGCCGGGCTATACTTTAGCTTCACGTATAACCTCGCTTCTGGCGCAACAATCGTTTTAGTATCAACGATGTTGTTCTTACTCGCCTTTATCTTTTCTCCGAAGCAAGGAATTTTATGGCGTTCCATCAAAGCGCGAAGAAAAAAAGTATCGTTCACTTAAAGAGTAAAAGGAGGAATAAAAATGAGACGTTTATTTACAGTACTAATGACCGCGCTTTTGGCTGCCGCTCTTCTTACTGGATGCGGATCAGGAGAGAAAACAGCCCCAGCCCAAAAAGGGGATAAAATACAAATCGTCACAACGTATTCTATTCTATACGATATTGTGAAAAATATCGGCGGTGACCGGGTGGAGATTCATAGTTTAGCACCGGTAGGATCTAATCCTCATGAATACGACCCGCTCCCCTTAGATATCCAGAAAACAACCGATGCAGACGTTGTATTTTATAATGGGTTAAACCTTGAAGCAGGAAACTCCTGGTTTGAAAAGCTTCTTCACACAGCTGGAAAATCCGAAGAAGATGGGACAGTGTTTCGACTAAGTGAGGGTGTAAAACCGAAGTATTTAACGTCAAAAGGCCATGAAGGAGAGGAAGATCCCCACGCCTGGCTCGATATCCGCAACGGCATTCAATACGCTAAAAATGCAAGAGATGCCCTCGTTCAAATCGACCCTAAACATGCGGATATTTACAAGGCAAACGCAGAGAAATATATTGCTGAGTTAGAAGCCCTTCATCAAGAAGCAGTGACCGAATTCAGTAAAATTCCAAAGGAAAAACGTTTTTTAGTAACAAGTGAAGGTGCCTTTAAATACTTTAGCGATGCCTATGACTTCCAAGCAGGATACATTTGGGAGATTAATGCCGAGAATCAAGGGACACCGCAACAAGTAAAACAAATCGTTGATTTAATTCGATCAAAAGAGGTAGCATCCTTATTTATAGAAACAAGTATCGATCCCCGCAGCATGGAAATGGTTTCAAAGGAAACTGGAATCCCTATTGGAGGGACTTTATTTACAGATTCTCTCGGCAAACCAGGGGAAGAGGGAGACTCTTATATTAAGATGATGAAGTGGAATATTTCTGTTATCCTTGATAACTTGAAATAAAAGAAAAACGAAGAAAGCTGGTTCAAAACCAGCTTTCTTCGTTTTTTTATTTCGCACCTACAGCTTCTTTCACCGTAAAATTAACGTTCGGATAGTACGCATTTTTCACTAAAATATTAGGACCGAGACATTGAACACTTGGGCAGTGGCAGTTCAGCTCAGAAGCAAGCTTCGATTGATTCCACGTGTCATACGCTTCCTGCAATGTCGTCGTCTGCACGTTTCCTAAAGCTGGTGCATCACCAAAGTCAGTAACAATGATATCCCCATTGAAAATATTGACATTCAACCGGGAACGGCCGTCAGGATCATTGCGGACTGTCACGTTTTGTTCTGTACGCAGACGTTTCAGCAGCTGCTGATCTTTTTCATTCGGGCTGCACGAGTAAAATGGCAGGGTGCCGAACATCATCCATACGTCCTGATGGCGAATGTCTAACAAGTGATGGATCGATTCTCTAATCTCATCTAGAGAAAGCGATTCAAGGGAGCTGGCGAAATCACTTGGGTACATTGGGTGAACTTCGTGGCGGACACATTCCATTTCCTCCACAATTTGACGATGAATTTTCTCAAGATAAGGAAGTGTGCTTTTATTTAACATCGTTTCAGCAGAGACCATGACACCCATGCGTGACAGCGCACGGCTATTGTCAATCATCCGCTGGAACAATGCTTGGCGCTGCTCGAATGACGGCTTGCGTGACATATTCGCAAAACCGACTTCAGCAAATTCCGCTGTTGTCCCCCAGTTATGAGAAATATGCAGAACATCCAAATAAGGAGCAATTTCTTCGTAGCGGGAAAGTTCCAGTGTCAAATTGGAGTTTAGCTGTGTATAAACTCCTCGTTCATGCGCGTATTTCAAGAGCGGCAGCACATACTCCCGCACAGACGACTTTGACAGCATCGGCTCGCCGCCGGTAATGCTTAAAGCCCGCAAATGAGGTACTTCATCAAGCCTCTGTTTTAACAGCTCAAATGGCAGAGCGTCTGGATCTTTCGTTTGCAGCGTATACCCTACTGCACAGTGCGCACATCTCATATTACAAAGCGTTGTCGTAGTGAATTCCACATTCGATAATTGCAGCTGTCCTGTTTGCTGCACATCTAAGTAAGATTCCCACGGATCAAATGTGGGAATAATGTTTCGTTTCATGTTTAACCCTCATCTCCTCATACCGTGACCTATTATACTGCTCTTTTATAAATAAATGAACAGAAAAAATAAGCGTTCACACGAATTTTTTTACTATAACAAACAATTGGCCCATTCTATTCCAGTATGCAAATACTTAGCGGAAAATTCCAAGTGTGTTACAATATAGTCGGTAAGACAAGGGAAAGAAAGGAGTCACACTTATGAAAAAATGGTCGATGATCGTAGGAGCCGTTGTACTTGCGGGGGGAGTATTAGCCGCATGTTCAGAAACAACGACAGAAGAACAAGAGACAAATAAGCCGGAAGAAACAGCGCAAGAGGGTGAACAAGGAGCGGGCGGACAACCGGATCAAAAAGAAGGAACAGAAACACCAGCAGAGAAAGAAACTCCTGTATCAAAGGATACAACGAGCAATCCAACTACAGAAACAGCCAAAGAATCAGATCCGAAAGAAACACCAGCAGACATCATTGAAACGAAAGGTGTATTCAACGGCATCGCTGATCCTCACACAGTGGAAATTGAAGTCGACGGACAGCCACAGGCTTTTCAAGTGGCACCCGGCAGCGAAACGATGAAACAGTTTGAACAATTAAAAGAAGGAACGGAAATTACGTTTACGTACAAAAAAGACGGCGAACAGCTGATCATTCAAGAACTGAAAACAGAACAAGCCGTTGAAACAAAAGGTGTGTTCAACGGCATTGCTGATCCTCATACAGTGGAAATTGAAGTCGACGGACAGCCACAGGCTTTTCAAGTGGCACCCGGCAGCGAAACGATGAAACAGTTTGAACAATTAGAAGAAGGAACAGAAATTACGTTTACGTATAAAAAAGACGGCGAACAGCTGATCATTCAAGAACTGAAAACAGAACAAGCCGTTGAAACAAAAGGTGTGTTCAACGGCATTGCTGATCCTCATACAGTGGAAGTTGAAGTCGACGGACAGCCACAGGCTTTTCAAGTAGCACCGGACAGTGAAATCATGAAACAGTTTGAACAATTAGAAGAAGGAACAGAAATTACGTTTACGTATATAAAAGAAGGCGAACAGCTCATTATTCAAGAGTTGAAATAATACAGAAAATAATCAAAAAACCGGCAGACTGATGAGCTGCCGGTTTTTTGATTATTTTCTAATTTGTCCGTTTCCTTCTACGATTGACTTCACAGTTGTAATAGCGCGAAGTCCCATCGGTCCGCGCGCATGCAATTTTTGCGTGCTAATGCCGATTTCCGCTCCATACCCAAACTGCTCACCGTCTGTAAAGCGTGTGGAAGCATTGTGATAAAGAACGGCTGCATCGATGGCACGGAAGAACGTTTGAACGTGCTGGGGTGTTTCCGAAACGATCGCTTCAGAATGTTTCGTGCCGTATGTTTGAATATGAGCCACCGCTTCTTTGACATCTGCGACCGTTTTTACAGCAAGAATTGGCGCTAAATATTCTGTGCCCCAATCTGCTTCTTCTGCCTTTTGTATAAAAGAAAATTTCTGCACTAGATCATCGGAACCGCGAAGCTCCACGTCTTTTTCATGAAGCGAGCGCAAAAGCTCTTCTCGGTGAGGCCAGTCTTTGTGGATTAACAAGGACTCTGCCGCATTACAAACAGAAGGGCGGTGCAGCTTCGCATTTTCAGCAATCGCTATAGCCATATCTTTCTTTGCGCTTTCATCAATATACACGTGGCAATTGCCAACACCTGTTTCTAACACAGGGACGGTTGCCTGCTGGATGACGGTTTGGATTAAACCAGCCCCGCCGCGTGGAATGAGCATATCTAAGTATTCATTTAACCGAAACATTTCCGATGCTGTTTCCCGGCTTGTGTCTTCAAGCAGCTGCAGTGCCTGTTCTGGAATCGGAGAATCCTCCAAAGCCGCTTTCATCACTGACACTAAAGCGATATTGGAACGGGCTGCGGAAGAACTGCCGCGGAGCAGTACTGCATTGCCTGCTTTTAAACATAAAGCAGCAGCATCTACTGTCACATTCGGCCGCGCTTCATACACCATGCCTACTACACCAAGAGGCACCCGTATGGTTTGAATGGCTAATCCATTTTCTAGTGTCCACTGTTCAGTAGTTTCACCAACCGGATCTTTTAAATGGATCAGCTGCCGGACACCATCTGCCATCTGCCTAACGCGTTCTTCCGTCAGCTTTAGCCGGTCGAGAAGAGGGGGCGCAAAGCCTGCAGCCGCTCCCGCTTCCATGTCTTTTGAATTTTCCTGCAAAATAAAGTCTACATTAGCTGACAAAGCGGCTGCGATCTGTTCCAGCCCTTGATTTTTTTCTTCTTCCGTAAGCATTGCCATTTCATACGATGCTTTCTTCAACAGCTTCGCTTTTTCAATTAGTTCACTCATGATTCCCACTCCGTTCCCTTCATTTAATCATTATTTTTGTCGTCACCCAATTATCGCGGTGAATTACTTCCGCCCGCTCATTAATCGAGTACACTTTCGCTTCTGCACCGGCCAAGCCTTTAACTTTCTCAAGATCTGCCGAGGAATAATACACTTGTCCTTTGCCGAGCACGTCTCTTTTTTGATTTAAAACGGTTACCACATCCATCGCATGAAACAACCCTTCCACAGATAAGACGCCAACAGGAAGCAGGCTTTTTCCTCTTGAAAGAATGGCTTGTTCCGCTCCTTCATCAATCACGATGGCCCCGCTCGTCTGCGCATGGTGGGCGAGCCATTGTTTTTTCATTTGCATATGGCTCTTAAATGGAGCACCGATATACGTGCCGCTGCCTTTGCCTTCAAGAATGTCCATCAGCTTGTTTTCACCTTGGCCGCTGCCAACAAATACGGGCACCCCAAGCGACAAGGCTTTTTTCGCTGCTAATAGCTTCGATCTCATCCCGCCTGTTCCGATCGACGTGCCGCTGTCGCCGGCATACGATAAAAGCTCATCCGTTACTTCCGGAATAAAATGAAATCGTTTCGCTTCCGGGTGATCAGCAGGATTGCTGTCATAAAGCCCATCAATATCCGTAAGAATAATAAGAGCATTGGCCTGAGTAAAGCCGCTGACGAGCGCAGACAGCATGTCGTTATCCCCGTACGTCAGCTCTTCAATAGAAATTGAATCATTTTCATTGATAATTGGAATGGCTCCTGCTCTTAACAGCTCTGACATGGACGTATAGAAGTTATAAAAACGGCCGCGGCTATAGAAATCTTCTTTCGTTAAAAGCATTTGTGCGGCGACGAGCCCAAAAGGCGCCAGCAGGGAAATATATTTTTGAATGAGCAGGCTTTGTCCGACAGCCGCAGATGCTTGCTTCGCCGCCACCGTTTTCGGCCGGGATTGATAACCTAATGATCGAAAGCCGGCCGCGATCGCTCCAGATGATACGACGATCACTTCATGACCGTTTTCACGAAGCTTGGCAATGGCTGATACGTGATCATATACTTTTTCTTCAACGATATTTCCTTGTTCATCCGTTAAAGAACTGCTGCCAATTTTCACAACAACCCTGGATTTTTTCACAGTCAATCTCATCCTTTTCCTCTTTATATAGCTTTGTTAAATTCTCCTGTTGATTTCCGCTGGAGGTGCTCCAATCAACAATTAACATAGCCTTTTATATCAAACACAAAAAACAGCATGCCCCTCCTCCTAACAAAAGGACGGAGGGCATGCTGTTCCGCGGTACCACCTTTATTGGCGCATAGAAGCGCCCGCTTTGAACCCGTAACGAGGGGAACGGCTTATGTTGTCATAAGCGACGGTTAACAAGGGCAGGTTCAACAATTTCCTGCGAGGAGCCTTTCAGCCGATGGACTCCAATCTCTGACGCATTTCACTTGCTTACTAATCCCTTCATCGTTTGTGTATTCTTAATTATTCACAATTATCTATTATTCTGAAGATTTGTCAAGAGGGACAGGAGGTGCTATTCCGGCTTCTAGACTGTTGACAACCGCTCGCTTTCTTCAATGCCCGCCTGCCAGCAGTGCTCATGTCCCTTAACAATTGTTTTCAATCAGCCCAAGAATATGTAACAGTAGCTTTTGTCTACATGTCAGCTTCTTTAATGATATCCAGAAAATGTTTTAATATGCGGGCAGTCATCCCCCAAATAATCCGGTTTTCATACACATAAAAATACTCTTCTCTTTTGCGCGGCCGCCAATTGTAATCTTCTCCGCCGATAATTAAATCGAAAGGAAATCCTGCTTCAGGCTCCACTTTAAAACGGACCGAATGACAGGCTGGAACGGCTGTTAATAAATAATTCAAGGGAACCGTAAAGACTTCCGCCACTTCTGCAGGATTCGGTTTTAGCTGCTCTTCTGCAGACAATACCCCGACGAATGGAAAGATCATCGCTTCAAAAGGAGACAGCATAAAGTCCAAGGGAAACGTACGATGAATGCTTGATAAAGAAATTCCTAGTTCTTCCGACGTTTCCCGGATAGCTGTGAAGCGTTCGTCCTCATCATCCGGATCATATTTTCCTCCTGGAAAACAAACTTCTCCCGGCTGCCGGCGCATTTCATGGGAACGAACCTCAAATAAAACATGGATTTCTCCTTCTTTCTCAATAAGGGGAAGGAGAACAGCAAACTTTGTAAATTGTTCACTGCCTAAAATCACCGGTGTCCGATGTTGAAACTTTTCAAGTAATTGATTAATCCTCATGGCTGCACCTCTTTATTCACGACATGTTTTCTTTAATGATCAGTTCTGTTATAAAACATTGTTGATTTTTGACTCGTTTTCGGACGAAATGAGTCAAAAATCGTTTTATCAAGAATATCATTTAATATAGCCTAATTATAGCTTACTTGCTGAAAATTGTGAAAAAGGCAGGATACTTGCAGCTAACGAACAATTGTCAGAAAAACTCATCATTTGTTGAACGATTTTTGATGAAAAAGAAGAAGCTTTTAGACATGATAGTAAGGGGGAGTGGATTAGAAGTGGAAACCAATGAAGAAAGATTTATTAAGCTGGGCACCCTGCCTGCTATGTATGGCAATTGGTGTGATGCTTTTTTACATGCCATTTGTGACCCTGTCTACATATTCAACGGCGAAGGAAAGATCATTGCTGTGAATGAAGCATTTGAACGGGAATACGGATGGGCGTTAAATGAACTGCAAGAAACACCGCCGCCCATTGTTCCGATACACTTAAAAGGCGAGTTCGAGCGTTTGAAACAAAAGCTAATGTCTGGAGAGACAATCCAGCATTATCAAACCGTCCGTCAAAACAAAGACGGAGCTCTTCTTTATGTGAACATTTCTGCATCACCTGTACAAGATGCAGACGGACAATTCATTGCAGCTATTTTTGTCATAAAAAATATAACTAATAGTATTGAAACAGCTATTCTACTGGACCGTAAAGCAAAAGAATTAAAAGAAAACGAAAAAAAGTTTCTTTCCATAACAGAAAATATTAATGATATCTTTTGTGTATATGACTGTTTTACCAGCCAGCTCGTTTATATGAGTCCCTCATATGAAAAAGTGCTTGGACATTCGAGCGGTGAAATATATAAAAATCTGTGTATGATTATGGACATTATTCATCCGGATGACCGGACAAGATTTAAAGAGTTTATCAAAGGAGAAGAGTACGGCGAAAGTGCAGAAATTGAATACCAGGCGATCCATGAAAACGGGTCTGTCGTCTGGCTTCGCTCCCGGAAAATAATTGAACACCTCCTTACAAATAGAGTCATCTTCATTACTCAGGATATTACTAGTTTAAAGGAGAAGGAAATTCTTCTTAATAAAAAAGACAAACTCGGTGCTGTTGGCCAGCTGGCAGCTGGAATTGCTCATGAAGTGCGAAATCCGCTGACAGCGATTAAAGGGTTTACCCAATTATGGGGGCAGGAGACTCATCATCGGTACAGCGAAATTATTCTTTCAGAGCTTGATCGAATCGAATCCATTATGCAGGAATTCCTTATGCTTGCTAAGCCGAATCAAGAAACGGTTTTTGAAATAAAAGATATCAATGGAGTGTTAAAGGATTCCATCATGTTTATGCAGCCAGAAGCACTCCTTCATGGGATTGAGCTGGTTCCGGTGCTGGCAGAACCGCTGCCATTTGTCCGAATAGAAGAGAAACAGTTGAAACAGGTTATTTTGAATTTAATTAAAAATGCCATCGAAGCGATGCCGAACGGAGGAAAAGTCACGATTCACACGAAACAGGCAATGGATGGCTCTATTTGTATTGAAGTGATCGATGAGGGCATCGGTATTTCCCAAGACCGGATTCTGCGTCTTGGTGAACCGTTCTACTCCAACAAAGAAAAAGGGACAGGACTCGGATTGATGGTCAGCTTTAAAATTATTGAACACCATAATGGAAAAATCTTCTTCGAAAGCGAGCAGGGCAAAGGGACGAAAGTAGAAATTCGCCTCCCTGCTGTTCGTTGATAATACAGACGGAAGCAGCATGTTGTTGATCAAAATTCTGATTGGACAAAAAAATAAAAATATTTTACACTATTTTTGCACTAAATGATTGTGAAAAGATTCGAAAAAGTTGTAATATGGAAATGTATATAGTTTATTATCTCTTTTATCTTTTTCACCAAATTCATATACAGCAAGGAGCCAGTGCAAAATGAAAGAACATACTATCCAACTCAATCTTAGTCCTGAAAGAAAACCGAAGCCGCAATCCGCAGATCTAGGCTTTGGAAAAATCTTCACGGACCATATGTTTATTATGGATTATACCGAAGGACAAGGTTGGCATGATCCAAGAATTGTTCCTTACCAGCCGCTTTCATTAGATCCGTCTTGCATGATCTTTCATTATGGTCAAAGTGTCTTCGAAGGATTGAAAGCTTACTTGACAGAAGATAATCGAGTATTATTATTCCGTCCTGAGAGAAACTTTCAGCGCTTGAACCGTTCAAATGAACGTTTATGCATTCCTGCAGTAGATGTGGACATGGCGATCGAAGCGTTAAAACAACTTATTTCAGTTGAAAAAGAATGGATACCAAAATGGGAAGGCACATCGCTGTATATTCGCCCATTCATTATTGCAACGGAGCCGTTCCTGGGAGTGAAACCATCCAGCCGGTATCAATTTATCATCATTTTATCACCTGTAGGCCTTTACTATAAAGAAGGCATTAAACCGGTAAAAATCTTGGTGGAAAACGAATTTGTCCGTGCAGTTGCCGGGGGAACAGGGGAAGCGAAAACGGCAGGGAACTATGCCTCTAGTTTAAAAGCACAAGAAATAGCTGACCGCAAAGAATACTCTCAAGTGTTATGGCTTGATGGAGTAGA
Source organism: Bacillus lumedeiriae (assembly GCF_044891285.1). Taxonomy (NCBI): domain Bacteria; kingdom Bacillati; phylum Bacillota; class Bacilli; order Caryophanales; family Bacillaceae; genus Bacillus; species Bacillus lumedeiriae. Next base: position 35,612 of record NZ_JAUIYO010000015.1, on the reverse strand, counting down.
GAAAAAATACATCGAAGAAGTTGGCAGCATGAACGTCTTCTTCAAAATCAACGGTGAAGTTGTGACACCTGCGTTAAATGGCAGTATTTTAGACGGGGTGACAAGAAATTCAGTCATTCAACTGTTAAAACATTGGGGAATGACAGTAACAGAACGCCGAATTTCTATGGAAGAGCTTCGCGAGGCGCATCAGGCTGGTCAATTAGAAGAAGCCTTCGGCACAGGAACAGCCGCGATCATTTCGCCAATTGGAGAATTACTCTGGAAAGATGAAAAAATGATCATTAACGACGGGGTTACAGGCCCAGTGTCTGAAAAACTTTTCCACACGATTACAAGCATTCAAGGCGGAAAAGAACCAGATCCGTTTAATTGGACAATGGAAGTTGAACAGTGCATCGAAGTCAAATAAAAAACGACTGCCCAAGGGCAGTCGTTTTTTATTTGTGATCAACCATTTTAACAAGCATATGGGCTAAATGATGGCGTTCATCTTGCGTGCCTGCATTCCAAAGCTCTTGCAGCAGTTTTTCCTCCCGATTTTTTGGCTGGGCATGCTGGGCTAGATAGTTCCCAATCTTTTCTGCCGCGAGAGCCAGCTGCTCCTCATTTAAACCAATCTTTTCAGCGACTTCAATTCTTTGTTTGAGATACCCTTGAAACGTTTCAAAATCTTCAAGAATGCTGTCCATTCTTTCTGGATCCATCCGGGCAATCGTATTGTCCACTTTATCTATTTGCAATTCACCATCTTTATGAATCGCGTGGTTTTCTTCTGTCATCAGCCACTCCTCCTTTATGATTTTGTTATGCCCTCCTTTCGCGTTTTTAAACGTATACATGGCCTTTAGTAGACAGCTTTTCATTTCTTCACGGTCGAATATGAACAGGAGTGCCGATTGGAACAATTCTTGCCAATTCTTCCACATCGCGATTATACATGCGGACACATCCGTGAGAAACGAATTTCCCGATAGAAGATGGATTATTCGTTCCATGAATACCGTATGATTTTTTAGATAAACTCATCCACATCGTTCCAAATGGACCGCCAGGGTTGGGTGCTTTATTAATAATGACAAAATCGCCCGTCGGCGTTTGAGTCAGCATTTTTCCAACGCCGACGGGATATGTTTTTTGAACATTTCCCCGGTGAAACAACGTTAATTTGCGCTGTGAAAGCGAAATATGGATGGAATAGGGAAGAGTATCCGGTGACGGCAGCCCAGGAATACGAATTTTTTGACCGGGATAAATGAGATGAATGTTCATTCCAGGATTGGCAGCCATCAATCTAGAGAGGGAGATGCGATAATCAGCCGCAATCGACGATAATGTTTCGCCGGGTTTTACAATATGATTCATCGGATGCACCTGCTTTAACGTGATTTTTAAAAACCGATTTTGAAGATTCCGTTTATATATATGCCCATGCGCTTATCTTAGAATAATATTTCGTTTTCATGTCTCTTATGCTATATTGATAGTATATAAGTCCACTAGGGGTGTCGTTATCGGCTGAGAGAGGAGAGATCCTCAACTCTAAGAACCTGATCTGGTTCATACCAGCGTAGGAAAGTGTGATGATCGATGCAAAAAGATTCGTACAAACGAACAAGTCTATTGTATCCTTACACCCCTTTGGATGAGATAAAGGGGGATTTTTCATGGAGAGAAACAAACTAGTCACAATGATCGAAATCGCCGTCATGGCCGGGCTTTCCGTCATATTAAGTTATGTGGAATTTGGCGCACTTTGGGCTTTCGGCGGGTCCATTTCATTGGTAATGGTTCCGATTTTCATTATGGCTTTTCGCCGCGGGTGGCAGGCCGGATTTATTACAGGAATTTTAGTTGGAGTCATTAGTTTAATGACAGGCGGCTATGTCGTTCATCCTGTACAGCTCGTACTTGATTACCCGCTCGCTTATGCCGTACTTGGACTCGGCGGCCTCGCTGTTTTCCATAAAAGCATAACAGTGAGCCGAATGGTGATCGGTCTGTTGATCGGCACAACGCTGCGCCTTGTGTGCCACTTTTTGTCCGGAGTCATTTGGTTCGGGGAATATGCACCGGAAGGCACACCAGTTGCTGTCTATTCATTCTTATACAACCTATCTTATTTACTTCCAGAAATGCTGATTACGCTAGCCGTATTAGTATTCCTGAAGAAAACCTCGCCGAGCTTTTTTAAACATTCCGCTCCTGTGGGGCAAAACCGCTCCATAAGTGCCTAATTGAAAAATGAATAAATAAGAAAAAGAAGCTAAATGATTATGTTTAGCTTCTTTTTTGTTGTACATTTGCTGAAATTGCCGATTCATTCCGATACAATAAACAAAACACTTCTACTATTTACAGGAAGGCGGATTCTATGCTGGATGAAACGTTAACAAAGTGGCTCGCTAATCAGAAGCCGACCCGCTCGCTATTACTGCCCAAACTGCAGCAGCTTCACGATGTATTCATGCGTGATCACGATCAAGAACAGGCGAAAATTTGTATGGAACTCATTGATAAACTAGACAAAATGGAGTATGTAATTGCCTTTTATGGCCACTTTTCTGCTGGGAAATCAACGATGATCAATGAGCTTATGGGGGAAGAACTGCTGCCATCGAGCCCGATTCCTACGAGTGCGAATGTCGTCAAGGTGAAGGAAGGAGAACCGTATGCGAAAGTCTTATTTAAAGATCAAGGAGTAAAAACGTTTCCTTATCCGTATGACCTGAGCGACATTCAAGCTTATTGTGTCAATGGTGATCAAGTGGAGGAAGTGGAAATTTCGCATCGAACCGGCCAACTGCCGGAGGGAACGGCAGTTTTTGATACACCAGGAATTGATTCAACGGACGATGCCCATCGGGTAAGTGCGATGTCTAAGCTTCATTTAGCCGACCTAGTCTTTTATATGATGGATTATAATCACGTCCAATCACCTGTAAACTTTGAATTTAGCAAACAGCTGGCAGAAAGAGGGAAAGACTGCTGCTTTATCGTGAACCAAATTGATAAGCATGTCGCCAGTGAGCTGTCTTTTGATGAATTTTCCCAGCGTATCCGCCGCTCTTTTGATGAGCACAATCTGTCCTACAGCGGCCTTTATTTTACTTCATTAAGAGACGACAGCCATCCATCCAATCAACTGAATGAACTGAAAATGCTTTTAGCCAATAAAATCGCTGACCGTCAGCAGGAAATCGTTCACCATGTGCTCCGGGAAGCGCTCATCGCTGCCATGAATTTCTTTCAAAAACAGAGGGAAAAAGCAAATGATGAACGCAGCCGATATGAAGAGAAATTGTTCGGTATACACTCATTGCAAGAGTTAGAAGACGAGACAGAACGGCTGGAACGCCAGTTGAGCACAATCGATACAAAAGAACAGCTATTCAGCAAGCGGTTTGAAGAAGAGTTAACGGCTGTCTTTAACAATGCCAAGCTGATGGACTATTATACCCGAGTATTTGTCAGGCAGTTTTTAGCATCCCGTGAGCTTTCCTTTCAAGTCCGCGGCTTATTTTCCAGAAAGAAAACGAAAAGAGAGCAAGAAGGCCGGCTGAAGCAGCTATTTGGAGCATTGAATGAAAATAGGCTGTCCTATGTGGATATTCCTCTTAGAGAAGCCGTGCTAAAGCTGCTTGCCGAATATGATTTACTTACGGATGAGCGGCGGGAAGACATCCGCCGGCGCCAAATTGACTTTTCCCCCTCCCTGCTTATTCAGCTCCTAAAAAGCGGAGCGGTGTTGACGGATGAGTATGTACTCAATTATGCGAAAGATGTGACCCATAAATTAAAGAGTCTGTATCGTCAATCGTTCGGCGCACTCATTGACTCGCTTGACATGCAGGCCAGAACAAACAGCCAAAAGAAAAAAGCTAGTCTCCTACGGGAAAGAGAAGAAATCGCCGAGAAGATCGATGCCTGGAAACAAAGCAAACAGCTGCAAGAAAAAGAAGACAGGCTATACGAATCGTTGTTGGCTTTGCTTTCTGTCCGCGGGCAAGAAAAAGTCGAAAAAAGACCATTTCGTGCTTTCGAAAAGCGCACTTCTTCTACTGGAACGAAAAGCCGGACTTTCGTATCGATTGGGGATGCAGCAGCCAAGTGGCTGGAGAAAACAAAAGACGAGGGATTGGTGCCGGTCGATTTGGACAGGCATGTGAACGAATTGAAAAGAAAAGCAGCACTGCTGGCACAGGCAGGGCATATGGAACAGATGATTCAGGCATTAAACAAGCGGATTCAGCGTCTGGAGAAAAAGGAATATACGATTGCTTTATTTGGTGCCTTCAGTGCGGGAAAATCTTCATTTGCCAATGCTTTGTTAGGAGAACATGTGCTTCCGGTTTCACCGAACCCAACAACGGCTGCTATTAATGAAATTCGTGCTCCTGACACCCATCATCCCCATGGAACTGTCACAATTTTATTTAAAACCGACGAACAAGTGCTAAAGGACATAAATCAAGCACTTGAACTAAGCGGGAAAACCGCGTGGAGCATGAATGATCTGCACCGGCTTTTAACGGAGCATGATGAAATAATGAAGAGCATTCAGAAGCAGGGGGAAGAAAGAAAAGAAACCCATACGAAAAAAGAAGAGCTCTTTAGCCCACTGACAGCTTTGCCGCTTGAACACTTTTCGTTTTTACGTGCTTCTCTTGCTGGTTATAAAAAAATAAAAGGGCAGCTTGGACAATCAAAGAGCAGCACGATGGAGGCTTACACAGAGTTTGTCAGTGTGGAAGAAAAAGCATGCTTCGTTGAGCGTATTATTTTATATTACTCTTCGCCGCTGACAGAGCAGGGGATGGTGCTTGTCGATACGCCGGGTGCGGGGTCTATGAACGCCCGGCATACGGAAATAGCATTTACATACGTCACAAGCGCAGATTCCATCGTATTCGTGACCTACTATAATCATGCCTTTTCCCGCGCTGACCAGTTATTTTTAATGAAGCTCGGTGAGGTAAAAGACTTCATTGAAAATAATAAAATGTTCTTTATTGTCAATGCCGCTGATCTTGCCTCCACAACGGATGATTTATTTGATGTGCTTCTTCATGTAGATCAAAACTTGGTGAAATGCGGCATTCATCAAGCCCGAATTTATCCTATTTCGAGCCATCTTGCTTTATTTGCTAAAAGACAGCAGAATCAATTATTAACTCTAGAAGAGAGAAAGCGTTATGGGGCGCTTCTTCAGCTGCCGGCGGAAGCCCCGCTGCCAGCGGCCGAACAAACACTGGATTCTTCTGGATTCTCTTTGTTTGAACGGGACTTTTATCCATTTACGAAACAGGCACTCGCTGTTTCTGTTCTGCGGCAAGCGCAGGATGACATGAAGCAGGCTGTAATGGAGTTAAAGAAGAGAGTACGGCTTGCAGAAGAAAATGAAGCAGAGAAACAACGGCACCGAGAAGATCTTTCCCAACAGATGAAGGAAGCCCTCGCTTTTTTACATACTCATTCATTTACAGCAGAAAGAGAGGCTCTGCAGCAAGAACTGGAAGAATTATTGTTTTATGTGAAACAGCGTGTATTTTACCGTTACAACGATGAATATAAGATGATTTTCAGTCCCGCAGCTTTTGATTCATTCGCTGATACAATGACAGCGCTTCATCGGATGACGAATGAAATCATTCGGTTTACCGCCAAAGAATTAGCTCATGAACTGAGAACAACCGCCTTCCGTATGCAAACATTCGTCCAAACATCCGCCATGGAAGTACAGCGGTCGCTGCAAAAAGAATTGACTTCTTTTTTAGGTTCAGTCTATTTGAAAAAAACGGATATTTCTTCTTTTCCTGATTTCGTTTTTGATCCGGGTCTGCATCAACTCCATTCAGGCTTGTTTCAATCTTTATTTAAGGAATACAAAACAGCGCTGCAATTTTTCACTGAAAATGGAAATAAGATCATCCGGGATGAAATTGAAAAAGGGCTGATGACTCCTGTCCATCATTACGTAAACGAAGAAGGTAAAAAAATAGCGGATTCCTTTTTCCCTTTTTACGCTGATCTTCTTGAGCAAATCAGGAAGGATGCCGTGAAGCAAATAGAGGAACAGGTAGAGGGAAGGCTTGCTGCTTTATCCCAACAGTCATATGTCAACCAATATAAAAAGCTGCTTGCTCAGCTGCAAACATGAATGGACGCAAAAGTTAGGCCGAAACACGCACAAATTCGTGATTCATGCGCATAAAGCTCAAAAAACAGCGCACAAAATATTTCTGCTCCACTTTATTGATTTCAAAAAGCAAAGAGTGACTGAAAGCCGCCACTTTTCAGTCACTCTTCTTTATAAAAATGAACGTTAAACGAGCCGATTGATCACTTCTGTCCCTTGAAAGAATACTTTCTTTATTTGTTCTGCTTCTGTGATTTCAAGGCCGGGGATGCCGGTAGAGACGATGAAGTTCGCATCCATTCCTTTTTCTAGGCGTCCGAACTCCTTTTCTTTTCCTAAAACTTCTGCCGGGTTTGCTGTCAGTATGGCCAAGATGGCGTTTTCATCAAATTTCTTCTCTTTCATCCGCTTCATGGCAGGCTGGGCAATGAGCATGAGGACATCTGGACCCCGCAGGACATTTGTGTCAAATGGCAGCCATGAAACACCTGGATAAGACGGCAAATAAGCATCAGTCGCAATAGAGACAGCGATGTTCTTTTCAGCGAGCTTGACGATTTCTTCCGGAGAATTCGGAGGCAAATGTGTTCCGCCCAGCGGGGTAGCGACAATTTTCAGCTGCCGGCTAGCCGCCTTCTCGATTTGTTCATCCGTGATCTCATGGGCGTGATGAAGCACATCGATTCCCGCTTTAATAGCTAATTCAATTCCTTCTTCACCGGCGACATGAACGCCAATCTTTTTGTTTAATTGGTGATACGTGTCAGCTGCCCGTTGTAGTTCTTGGAAGCTATACATTAGTTCACCAGCACGCGGTACAGCTTCTGCAGTAAAGTTAGCAGGGGTGGCATTGATGAACAGATTTTCACCAGGAAACTCACTTTGTTCGGCAAGCTTTCGCAGAAGTGATGGATCAGAAAGATGTTTTTTTTCGATCGGCTGTGAACGAGTGACTGCTGAAAAGTGAAGCGGTTCAGGGAAGCCGATCGTTATGCTGGCAGCCGCAAAAGAAATATCCATTGGCAAATCAGCCACTGCTTTACGGTAATCCTCTATGGAAAAGTGATTGTTCGGGTGACCGCAAATCTGTTCTCCAAGCGCCGTAATTCCTGAAGATAAAGCGTGAAATAGAATCGTTTTTCCAGCCCATAAATGGGTCGTGTGCGACACTGGATAAAGAGAAGAAGGCGCAAACTCTAATAAATGTGTATGGCAATCCACAAGTGAAGGCGTAATAACATATTCTGAGCAATCAATGATGCTCATTGCGGCATAACGCTGCTTCAGCGTCTTCCAATCACCAATCTCTTGAATTTTTCCTTTGTTGACTACTAAGCCTCCATTTTCTATCGTTCCACGATCCGATACTGTCACTATCTTTTTCCCAAGAATAATGTAAGACTCGTTCATTCGTCCGTCACCCGATTAGATAAGGAGTTAAAAAAACTCCCAATGCCCACGCTGTGAAGAAACGAATGATTAAACCGATCACAGCTGCGATTAGCACTTCTTTTTCATTAAGGCTGGATGATTCGACCCACGTTGCTGGTACTTGCCCAAAAATGACGGACAACGGGAGACCCGAATTGGCAAGAACAAAGGAACCGACGACGAGGCGGGGATCAATTCCTTGCCCTAATTCAGCCAACTGAGCGACTGCAAGAGTAGGGGCAGCGAGAATAGACACAATCCCTGTTGTTGGTTCAATGCTCGTAAACGTAAGCATGGCGGATAACCCCGACTCCAGCGGCCCCCACACACCAGCAAATTTTAAAATACCGATAAAGAAAAAGACAACTGCAACGGCTGGAATAATAATTAAAAACAAAAGCTCTGCGCCTTCTTTGGCGGAAGAAAAGACGGTTTGAAGGAAAGGAGTTCTCGGCGTAAAACGCGGCAATTGTTTTAATTCCACTTTCCTAGTTGATCGGTAGATGGTCTTGGATAATAAAAAGGGGACAATGATAATAGGAAGAAAAATAGCTAAAATGATGAGTGGAAATGCGTGAATGCCAAAAACAGCCAACGCAATCAAGCCTAATACAAATGTTGCGAATGATTGAGGAGACTGAATCATCGTCGCAATAGCGATCTTTTGTTCATCTTTTGTGGCGTCTGCCTTGACAAGAATAGGACCAGCAATTTTTCCGGCAGCATTAATATCGCCAAGGATGTTATACACACTTGGAATAATGACAGCTGGATTGATTTTGAACCATTTCATCACAGGGACGAAAGCCCGGATTAAGCCATCTGTAAACCCAAGCCGCTCTAATAGACGGCCCATAATGACACTGGCGATGATTGCAATCCCTATTTCACTCGTTAAAAATATGTCAACGACAACTGGCTTGATTTCCGTAATGATTGTATTAAAAAAGTCTGCCAGCGAGTTTGGTTTAAACAATAGAAGAAGCATAGACGTCACGACAAGAAGAAGTCCTAAAACCTCATAGAACTGCCATTTCCCCCGTGAAATATCTGCCTTCGTCTTCGTTCCTGCTTTTTTTGACATACAAAACAGCCTCCTGCTAGTTTTATTCCATTGTATGAGTGATTTGAAAATAGGTGAGTGTCCCGGTTTTTTCGCCGGATTATAAAATGCCGATAAAAATGAGACGAGTCTCATAATATAGTACATGGAAAACAACATTTCATATGGGGGCGATGAAAAATGGATGCCGTTTATTTAATTGAAGGAGCAAGAACGCCATTTGGCACCTTCGGAGGATCTTTAAAAGAAGTATCTGATATTGAGCTGGGGGCAGCCGCCTCGAAAGAAGCGATCAAAAGAAGCGGTTTGCTGCCGGAGATTGTAGAAGAAATTGTATTTGGAAATGTCATTCATACGAATCGGGCTTCTTCTTATTTAGCACGGCACATTGGATTAAAGAGCGGAGTCTCCGAAGAAGCACCGGCATTAACCGTGAACAGACTGTGCGGGTCGGGTTTGCAGGCAATCCTTTCAGCTGCACAAACGATTCTTTTAGGAGATGCGGCTGTCGCTCTGGCCGGCGGAACAGAAAATATGAGCCAGTCACCGCACGTTTTACGAAATACACGCTTCGGTTCACCATCAGGAGCCCCGCCGATTGATGATATGCTGTGGTCGACACTAACCGATCAATACATTGGGTGCGGCATGGGAATCACTGCCGAAAATCTCGCTAAAAAATATGACATCAGCCGGGAAGAACAAGATGGATTCGCTTGGAAATCGCAGCAAAAAGCTGCAAATGCGCAGCAATCCGGCCGCTTACTTCAAGAAATCACTCCTATCATCGTGACAGACAAGAAAAAACGGGAGATCACGGTGTCACAAGACGAACATATCCGGCCGGACATTAACCTTGAAAGCCTTCGTAAGCTGAAACCTGCTTTTATCAAAGACGGAACGGTAACCCCTGGCAATGCAAGCGGAATCAATGACGGAGCCGCCGCCGTTGTTCTCGCTTCGGAATCATTTTTGTCAAGCCGTCCTGAAATAAAGCCCCTTGCGAGAATCGTTTCATGGGGAATCGCTGGAGTCGATCCAAATCTAATGGGCATCGGCCCTGTGCCGGCAGGCGAAGCCGCTCTCCAAAAAGCACGCCTTACATGGAATGATATCGATATTATTGAACTCAACGAAGCATTTGCAGCACAGGCGATCGCCGTGATGAAACAGCTCGAACTCGATCCAGACAAAGTAAATGTCAATGGCGGGGCCGTTGCGCTCGGCCACCCAGTCGGTGCAAGCGGTGCACGCATTACGTACTCACTCGCTCTTGAAATGAAACAGCGCGGTGCAAAATATGGACTTGCTTCTCTTTGCATCGGCGGGGGACAGGGAATTGCGGTCGTGCTGGAGAGAGCATAGGAAAAGGACTTATTACAATATTCCACAATAGGGTGTATTCCTGGAGCAAGAAAATTGAAGTGATCCCAAAAATTTAGACAGTTTCTTTCATTAGGCAGCTGTTGAGCATGAATCCGGTATTGTACTGAGCCTATGCCTTTTAGTTTTGCCTATTGCACTAATGGTGCATGTTAATGAAAGAGTATCTTTTATTTTCTAATTAATAATAGTAAAATAAAAATGAACTGGAAAATTGTAGCTAGGGTTCCGCTATCTAGGTAGGTCTGTGACCGAGGGCTATTTCTTTTACACTATGTAAAAGGCACCTATTGACATAAAAGGTCCGAGGGGAAAGGTTCAGCGTATTTGTTATGCGTTGAAACCTTTCTCTTCGGGCCTTTTTTATTACTTTAAGGAGGGTTATTGTATGAAAAGAATTGATGATTTAAAAGCTGGGGTCGCAGTTATTATTTTGAATGAGGAAAAACAAGTTTTGTTACAGAAAAGGTCAGATGTAGGACTATGGGGTATTCCTTCAGGGCATATAGAAATAGGAGAAACAGTTTCTGAAGCAGCTATTAGGGAGGTAAAAGAAGAAACAAATTTAGATATAATCATAAAAAAGTTGATTGGTGTGTACTCTGACCCTAATTCACAAGTATTTGAATACCCCAATGGCAAAGTAGTACATTTTATTACAACTTGTTTTCTTGCTGAGATTACTGGCGGGGAACTTAAATGTAATTCAGATGAGTCACTAGAAATTAAGTTTTTTGAACAGCATAACTTGCCTCAAGACTTATTGAAAATGCACCCTCGATGGTTATTGGATGCTTTATCCAATAGAGAGTCAGCGTTCATTCGTTAAGAAATTCCTATTAAACTAAAGGTGCATTACTTAAACAAGTCATCAAAAAATAATCATACCTTTATAAACGAATATTTTTACATTGAATACATGTAAATAATGTGAGAACCATTGATATTCCAATAGTTCTCACATCAAAGTTAAGATAATCGGAATTTCCTGACGCTAATCTCTATTGCCATTTACTCCTTCTAAACATATAATATCAATATATTCAAACATTTGAATATGCAAATTAACTTATGAAAAGAAGGGGTTACATTGAGTCAGCGGCTTCACTTTCTTAAGCATTACTCCATGCGTCACTTCCGCAAAGATGTGTCAGCGGGTGTGATCGTCGGAATCATTGCGATCCCACTTGGGATGGCTTTTGCTATTGCTTCTGGTGTCAAACCTGAGTATGGTATTTATACAACGATCATAGCAGGTATTCTCATTTCCATTTTTGGAGGGTCTAAGTATCAAATTGGCGGTCCGACAGGCGCGTTTGTTCCTGTTCTGCTTGGGATCGTGATGGCATATGGCTATGAGAATTTATTGATTGCCGGCTTTATGGCTGGAGTCTTGCTGCTTTTAATGGGGATTTTCCGATTAGGTGCATTAATAAAGTTTATTCCGCGCCCTGTCATTATCGGTTTTACTTCAGGAATTGCTGTTATTATTTTTACTGGACAAATTCCTAACTTTCTAGGACTAAGCGATATTGAAAAGCATGAACATTTTCTTTCTAATATTAGAGAAATCATCATTCATTTAAGTTCGATTAATATATATAGTGTGTTGACTGCTGCCGTTTGTTTCTTTTTCATCTTTATCACACCTAAGTTTATGCCTAAAATACCGAGTCCATTAATAGGACTTCTCGTTTCTAGTATCGCGGCTGCGTTCTTTTTCCCTGGCCAAGTAGCAACGATTGCTTCTGCTTTTGGTGAAATTCCTCATTCGCTGCCTGCTTTTCATATACCTGAATTCACGCTGGAAAAAATTCATTTGCTGCTCGGGCCGGCTTTTACGATTGCCATACTTGGAGCGATTGAATCTTTATTATCAGCAGTTGTCGCAGATGGAATGACAGGAACGAAACATAACAGCAATAAGGAACTGGTAGGGCAGGGGATTGCCAACTTGATTACACCTTTATTTGGAGGCATCGCGGCAACGGGAGCGATCGCCCGAACAGCGACGAATATTAAAAATGGAGCAGTGTCACCTGTTTCGGGGGTGATTCACGGATTGGCCGTCCTGCTCGTGCTGCTGCTTTTAGCTCCATATGCTTCTGCGATTCCTTTAGCAAGCATGGCGCCTATTTTAATGGTCGTAGCATGGAACATGAGTGAACGAAAAGCGTTTAAACGGATTTTGCTGACAAAAACGAGCGATTCACTCATTCTATTTGTGACGTTTATTCTCACCGTATTTGCCAACTTAACCATTGCCGTAGAAGTAGGATTATTATTATCTGTCGTTCTTTTCGTTAAACGGATGAGTGATTCTCTTAAAGTTAAGCAAGTCCTGCCTGATCCAGCCGATAAAAAAGTACGGGCATCGATTGTCGAGGAAGGACTGGACTGTCCGCAAATCAGCCTTTTTACGATCGAAGGACCTCTTTTCTTTGGAGCAGCTCAGCTATTTGAACAAACCATCATGGGAGCCATCCATTACCGTCCAAATGTGTTAATATTAAGAATGAGCAAAGTGCCTTATATGGATACAACGGGAGAAGCCATTTTACAAAGCATTGTGAAAGACTTCCAAAAACAGGGAGGGCTGATCTTGATTTCAGGCATACAGCCTCAGCCGCTAGATGTCATGAAGCGGACAAAATTATGGGATACGATTGGAAAAGAGCGTTTCTTTGCACACACTGGGGAAGCGATCGATTTCTCCTTAACGAAGTTAGATATAGACAAATGCAAAGGCTGTAAACAATTCGCTTTCCATGAATGTACAGAGCTTTCTGCCGGACATGAAAAAGAGAAGCAGTCTGAAAAAGGACTTTTAGCCTAAAAAGAATGGAGATAAGAAATGTATGTAGACTTGCAACAGTTTAAAGCTGAATTCTTCAAAGCACTTTCACACCCGCTGCGGATACGAATCTTAGAGCTTCTAGCCGAAGGGGATAAAAATGTAAATGAACTTCAGACAGCGATTGGATCAGAAGGTTCTGCTGTTTCCCAGCAGCTTAGCGTCCTGCGCAATAAAAACATCGTGTATGGCACGAAAGACGGAAACAAAGTCGTGTATTCATTAAGAGACCCGATGATTATTGATTTGCTGGACATTGCCCGGCAAATTTTTAATAATCATTTGATCAATACGGTGAGCATGCTCGACCAATTAAGCGATGGAAAAAAAGAGTAGCTGTCTGTCATGCGAAAAACAGACAAATAGGCATATCCCCAATATTTCGAGCTTACGACAACATAAAATAAGAGCAGTGGTGAAAATGTAACCCACTGCTCTTATTTCCTATTTCAATAAAATTTTTGTGCTCTGTTTTGATAATCTAATAAATTTAATTTCACTAACAAAAATAGAGCCCAAAAGGAGTGTACCACCTAGCTTAGCATAGCAATGCTTTATCCCTTTAACTTTTGCGTAATCAATTATACAGTACATTATTATTTTTTGAATTGGATATTTTTATTCTTCTGCAGGATTTTTAGGTCCGTTAAGTTCTAGTTGAAAAAAAGCTAAGTCAAGCCATCTATTGAATTTAAAGCCGGCCTTTTCTATTGTACCTGAATGAACAAAGCCAAAGTTTTTATGCATGGCAATGCTTTTTTCATTTGCTGCATCAATTCCAGCAATTAAGGTCATATACTCTCTTTCCTTGGCAATAGCAATTAATTCTTTCATTAAAGAAGTCCCAACCCCTTTTTTTCTGTATTCCTTATCTACATAAATAGAATGTTCAATTGAATATTTATAAGCCGGCCACGCTCTAAAAGGACCGAATGTCGCAAATCCAACCACTTGATTATCTTGTTCGCATACTAATATTGGATAACCTCCATCCATCTTTTGTTCATACCAAATTTGCCTGCTTTCAAGCGTTTGGGGTTTATATGCGTATACAGCAGTAGTATAGAGAATGGCATCATTATAGATATCTAAAATGTCGATTAAATCTTTTTGAGTTGCTTCCCTTATCATTTTTTTCTTCCTTTCATATTCCATTTGTTTTTCTCCATTTATTTTAGAACTTTTCATACAAAACGTAAAATTGAACTTTTTAACCTTTTGCTATAGATTAAAGTTATAACAAAGGGGAGTGGAATATGGAAAATAACGTTTTTGAACAGATGGCAAAAAGATATGATACAGAAGAAAGAGTTGAACTAGCTAAAGTTATAGTGAAGGAAGTAAAAACCAAATTACAAAATAGTCAATCAAAAGCTTTAATAGACTATGGGAGTGGTACGGGTCTAATTAGTTTAGAATTATCAGATTTAGTAGATTCTATTTTGTTGGTAGATTCATCAAAACAAATGTTGGAGGTTGCAAAAGCTAAAATTTCTCACAAAGGAATGACCAACTCAAAAGTACTTCATTCAGATTTTACTCAAGAAACCCCTGAACTTAAGGCAGACATCATTTTAATGTCACTAGTCCTTCTTCATATTCCGGATACTAAAAAAATTTTACAAGAATTGTTCAACACTTTAAATAATGACGGCAAGCTAATTATGATTGATTTTGACAAAAACGATAAAATAAATCATCCGAAAGTTCATAACGGTTTTTCGCATGAAGAACTGAAAAAAAGATTATCCGAAGTTGGATTTAAATCAATTGAAATGAAGACATTCTATCATGGTCATCGTATTTTTATGAGTCAAGATGCCTCAATGTTTATATCCAGTAGTATAAAGTGAGTTCTTGTTTTTATTGAGGTCCCAATGCATGCCGCTCAAGCTAATTCCCATATGTAGCCCCCATGTGCTTAAAATACACTATCCTTTTAGTAGAATAGTTTTAAAATATGGCAATGCTTTTTTACCATTCATGTATATAAAAAGGTTAAGATAGAGTACCATACCTATGGGCAGCTCATCTGCTCTTCAGTCATGTTTCGAATGCAGGAGTTACTCTGTGAAAACACAAAAAGGAGCTGAGTGAATACAAAGTGATCTATATGATACAAAACTATCTGCCGCTTCTGTATTAAGCTATTCAACAAGGTGTTCAGCAATTAACAAGCCTGCTGCTTCGCCTGTACAAGCTCTTGGAGTAAATTCTACCGGTATGAGAAGAAAACTGTTTTTGATATTCTGGGTGTTGTGTACGAGCGAAGAAGGAAGATGAAAACAGCTGCATAATCAAAAAATGCTCAAATATTAAGTACATACATAAAAGGAGCGGCCGATGAAAAAGTTTATAGTGACACACATAAAAGCCATTTCACTAACGAAGCAAAAAATTCACGACGATATCATCCATTATCTTGAAAATAAAGAAAGCATTCCAGCATTTGAGCAATATGTGAAGGACCGGGAAGAATACATTAAAAATATTTGGATCAACGTATGGCTGAACACAGCTTCCAATGAAGTCCCCGGCAAAGAAAAGCGAGCGTTTTTAAGAGATCGGGGATTTGTCACAAAGGACGCAGAGCGTAAACTGATCAATCAGGTGTTCCGTAATGAGATTAGGAATTATCAGCCATTTGAAGCGGCTGAATGGCTCAATAAGACGTATGGAAGACATTCGGAAAAATGGCAGGCTTGTTATGAAAAAGCGAGAGCCGATTATTTTGTACGTCAGGAAGCACAGCGGCTGCAACGAGAAGCGCATGCCATCAATGATAGAATAGAAACAGAAGTAGAGAAAATTGTTTCACAACATGAAATGAACTTTTACTTACGCTTCAGACATTTTATGGCCAGCCGTCTGCAAGAGGACCTGAAAACGAAAACAAGATTTTATCCAGTTGATACAGAAGCACTTGAAACACAATTAATCGAAGCAGGAGCCTTTGATCCGGCCGATTATCAGACCGCCGCAGATTTCTTTAGCGAATTAACAGGTGAGATCGAACAAGTATGGCGCTGGGAATTTGAATATGAAGTGTATGGAGCTGTCTATGAACAACTAGCTGCTGATTATCTATTAGATGTTACTTTACAGCTGATTTTTGACAATCTCTCAGAACAAATCAAGCACGATTACAAAGAAGTAAATGGTGAAGTACTCACAGCGGACACGTTGATGGATCAACTTGATCATCTCTTCTCGGACATGCAGTGGGATTTTTTAGCGGAATTTGAAAACGAAGAACTGGCCGACCTTTTGCCTATCGCCTCCTTGCCGTTTGATGAAGAAGTACATGGGGGTCTATACGAGCAGGCAAAAGCGGCACGGGAACAGAGAAAGGCACAAGAATTAGCAGAAATCGAGCGGAAAAAGGCAGAAGAAAAAAAGTTGATCGAAGGAGTGTTTGGACAGGCCTACAGCCCGCCCGTCGGCAGAAATGTCCGCTGTATTCTTCATATTGGCGAAACCAATACCGGAAAGACCCATCAGGCACTAGAAAGAATGAAACAAGCGAAAAGCGGGCTTTATCTTGCGCCGCTCCGCCTGCTGGCTCTCGAAGTATATGAAAAGTTAAATACAGAAGGAATTCCCTGCTCGCTCAAAACCGGTGAAGAAGAGAAGACGAGCCCAGGTGCCCGGCATGCGTCCTGCACAGTCGAGATGTTTCATGAAAAAGACTTTTATGAAGTGATCGTCATTGATGAAGCACAAATGATTGCCGATAAAGACCGTGGATTTTCCTGGTATAAAGCCATCACAGGCGCTCAGGCAGCTGAAATTCACATTATCGCAAGCAAAAATATGAAACCCATGCTTATTCAGCTTCTCGGTGACAGTGAATACGAATTAATTGAATACAACCGTGATCTTCCCCTTCAAGTGGAACAGACACCATTTCAACTATCCGATACGAAAAAAGGAGATGCTCTCGTTTGTTTTTCAAGAAAAGAAGTGCTTGAAACGGCTTCTCGGCTGAAGAGAAACCGTTTTTCCGTCAGCATGATTTATGGAAGTATGCCGCCGGAAACGCGAAAGAAACAAATGCAGCAGTTTATTGAGGGAAAAACCTCGGTTATTGTGGCGACAGATGCCATCGGAATGGGATTAAATCTCCCTATACGCCGCATCGTCTTTTTAAAAAATGAAAAGTTTGACGGAACGAGAAGAAGACTGCTTACTTCACAGGAAGTCAAACAAATTGCCGGACGGGCAGGGAGAAAAGGACTTTATCCCATCGGAAAGGTTGCCTTCACTTCAGATATTCAAAAAATGACTTTTTTACTTGAAAAAGAAGATCAGCCTGTAACTACGTTTGCGATCGCTCCAACATCAGCTGTGTTCGAACGTTTTCAAAGATACTCCCGCGATCTTGGCCTGTTTTTTGAGTTGTGGGAAAAGTTTGAGAGCCCGCAAGGAACGAAGAAATCTTCCCTTTCTCAAGAACGTGAACTGTACGAGTTGATTCGCGGCAGTGAAATAGAAGCCCGGCTTTCCATGCTTGATCTCTACGGATTCCTTCATTTGCCATTTTCAACGAAAGAGTTAGGAATGACAAAGCAATGGCTGGTCACCATGAAGGCTATTATTAATGGAACAGACCTCCCGGAACCGCACGTAAAGACAGGAACGCTTGAAGAACTAGAGCTTTCCTACAAAGCCATCGGACTGCACCTCTTGTTTTTATATCGGCTCGGCCGGCAGACAGAAGCTCTCTATTGGGAGCGCCTGCGGGAAACGATCAGTGAAGGGGTCCATAAACAATTGCAAGCAGAAGAGACGAGCATCAAGAAAAAATGCAAAAGATGCGGAAAAAAACTCCCTTCTAATTATCGTTACCAGATTTGCGATGCCTGTTATGCTGCCAGACGCGATAATAAATATCGTAGAAATAAAAAGTATTAACGAGGGCCATGCATTAAAACAGCCAAGCGATAGAACGCTTGGCTGTTTTTAGTTTTTGGCTCTGTTAAAGATAAATGTTGATATTTAAAACCTTATCGAAAAGTTTATATAATTAACATAAGAACAAATATTCGCGAGGTGACAAGGTTGAGCAAAGCGTTCAGTAATCTATTAAAACATATCAGCAACTTGTCACATCAGCACAGCTATTTAAAAGGGAGTATTAACTTATGGAAAGAGAAGAAAGAAAAAAGCGTTTGGAAGAATTACTAAGAGAAAGAAGAAAGAATGAAGAAAAATTAGAAACCGAACGACGAATTGCGGAGATGTTAGAACTATTCCCTGATAAAGATAAAGTGAAAATATTAGATGAAAAAGAAAGTAATAAGGTTGAAACTGAAATGACAGAATGCTTTCCGGTTGCTTGGTACGGAAGAATTGACTGGGATAGAATGAGTAACAAAATCGTTATCCCGAATGAAGATATTTCAAATATACCTTTTTTCCTATCACAACAAAGTTTGGAAAACACATTACCGGTCTATATAATTGTCGGATTATACAAATACCCTGTGGTCAAAACCTCGTTAACGACAGCTTTGGATAATATTGAAGAGATTATGAGTATGGGACCAGACCAGTACATTTACTGCCCTTTATCAAAATATGTGATTGAGTTTTTCCACGATGACATAATAACTGTAGGTTGGTTGTAAAATCGGTCGTGATAAACAGATGGTGGGAAACCTTATTGTTCAGGTTTCCCTTTCATTTCATCTAATATCAACATTAAAATTTAACATATCCTAGTTTTTAAATATGCCGTAAACCGCTTAATATCTATTTCGCTTTTCAATTTCTTCCGTAACGATAAAAGCAAGGTCATCATTTCCATACAAAGACAATACATTCAGCAGCGTATCATCAGGAATATTACCTGCTTCTTCTTTTGGAACAGTTAAATCAATGGCCTGCTGCAATGCGTGATTGGCAGATTGATGAGGGTATGCTCGTTTATACAATTCTCCTGGATCAAGAGCATGGTTCACGCACCACTGCGCAAAAATGAACACCATCATTTGTTCATCGCGTTCGTAGTTTTTGATCACTTGCTCTTCGATTTCTTTTCTCTTCATATAGAATGCTCCTTTTACGTGTTTATGCGACACTATTTCATTATAATGGGAATACAAGAATGATCACAACAGATAGGAAGTGATGATATGAAGCCCATCAAAGACCATGTAAAGGAAAACTTAGATATCTTATTCGTTGGTTTTAACCCAAGTCTCCGCTCCGGGGAAACCGGCCATCATTTTGCGAATCCGCATAACCGTTTTTGGACGATTTTACAGCGGGCAGGTTTAACAAAAAGAAAGTTCCACCCGACGGAAGATGCCCAGCTATTGGACTTAGGGTATGGATTGACGAATATCGTAGAAAGGCCAACGAAAAATGCACAGGAAATAACAAAAGAGGAATATGATAAAGGCAAGGAGACACTGAAAAAGAAAATTGCTTTTTATCAGCCGCGAATTGTCTGTTTTGTCGGCAAAGGGGTATATCAGCAATATAGCGGGCAAAAGGATGTGCCGTGGGGTCTGCAAGAAAAAGCGATCGTTCCCGGTGTCATTGATTTCGTTGCCCCTTCATCCAGCGGTCTTGTCCGCATGAAATTGGATGAAATTACGGCTATCTACCGCGAGCTGCCAGAATTAATTCATACATTGAAATAAGAAAACGAAAAGAGGTGCGGCAGCTATGATAACTGCAGCCTGGATAGGCATCACTGTTTTATTTGTCATTAGTTTTGCAGGGCTGATTTTTCCTATTATCCCTTCCATCTTATTTTTATGGGGCGGGTTTTTACTTTATCATTTCGGAATCAATCCGAATGAATTGTCGGTGATCTTTTGGATCGCCATGGGGCTGTTTACGATTTTAATTATTGTGGCCGACATATTAGCAAACAGCTATTTTGTGAAAAAGTACGGCGGCTCTAAATGGGGAGAAAGGATCGCTGCTCTCGCTGTTATCATCGGATCTTTTGTTTTCCCGCCATTCGGCATTTTGCTCGTCCCGTTTGCGGCCGTTTTCGTGATAGAGCTAATCATCCAGAAAGATATAAAGAAAGCAATGATGATCGGCTTCGCTACGTTTGTCGGTTTTTTAAGCGGCACGATTGCCAAGTTCATCATCCAGCTAATTATGGTCATTTGGTTCTTTATCGAAGCAATGATTTAAAACCACCTATTATTGCCGGCCGCCTGATATGACATTTGTCATACTTTATACATGACGAGTGCTACTGCACAAATGCTCTCTTCTTTTTTATAATAAATGTACTATTAAAAAGAGAAGGGAAGTAACAAATGAACAAAGAACATTCACAACAACTGCGCAAGCAAATGCTCCCTTACGAAAAAGCAGACATGAAATCTAGTGTGTGGCAGATGATCAATACGATAGGGCCTTTTTTTCTTACATGGTTTCTTGCTTATAAAAGCTTATCTATTTCTTATTTGCTTACGTTCGTTCTAGCTGTAGTCTCTGCAGGATTCATGGTACGGATCTTTATCATTTTCCATGATTGCTGCCATCACTCTTTCTTTAAAAGCAGAAAAGCAAATAAAATTGTTGGTACCATTGCGGGAATTTTAACTTTTTTCCCTTATCATCAATGGCAGCACAGCCATTCTGTCCATCATGCAACGAGTGGAAACCTCGATAAACGGGGCACAGGAGACATTTGGATGATGACTGTGACTGAATACATGGAAGCGTCCTTTTGGCAGCGTCTAGCTTACCGATTGTATCGGAATCCGTTTGTGATGTTTATTTTGGGTCCTATTTATGTATTCTTAATCGAGAACCGCTTTAACCGTAAAGGTGCCCGCTTAAATGAACGTCTGAATACGTATATCACGAATGCAGCCATTGTCGGAATCGCCGCTTTACTTATCTGGCTGATCGGCTGGCAGGCTTTTCTGTTAGTGGAAGGCACGATTTTTCTCATTGCGGGCTCAGCCGGTGTCTGGCTTTTTTACGTTCAGCATACGTTTGAAGATTCGTACTTTGAAGAAGATAAAAGCTGGAGTTATGTGAAAGCAGCTGTAGAGGGAAGTTCATTTTACAAGCTTCCACAGCCTCTGCAATGGCTGACAGGCAACATTGGCTTTCACCACGTGCATCATTTAAGCCCTCGAGTGCCTAACTATCAATTAGAGGCAGCTCATAATGATACACCTCCTTTACAAAATGTTCCGACGATTACACTAGCAACTAGCCTGGAATCTCTTAAATTCCGCCTATGGGATGAACAAAATGAAAAATTTGTTACGTTCCATGCGGTCAAAGAACAGACGGCTCGCAAGAAAGCGAAAAGACACTTTCGTTCTGTTCATATGAAGTCTGAATAATAAACAATAAAACCATGTTTTCACCCCCCGTCTGGACATAACAGATGCGGTTGGAAACATGGTTTTTCATAAGGTGAAAAATTCACCATCCCGGTGAAATCCTTTATACTAAACAGGACACGATTATTTTATACTATTGGCTTTGTTAATGACTATTGCTGATTAGAGCGGAAATCAACAGGGGAGTTTAACATCGCCTTACTATTAATGAAGAGGATTTGATCATGCAGAAAAAATACATGATTTTTCAAAAAAATTCAGGTATCTCTCCTTATATATGGAGCGTACTTAGCTTGCTGCCTTTTTATTTTATTTTTCAGTCATCCTCTACGATTGAAATTTTTATAGGCATCGCGCTCACGATTTTATTTTTTATTTCTTACCGGTTCGCCTTTATGTCAAAAAAGTGGCCTGTCTATTTATGGACATGTATTTTAATCGGTATCTCGATTACAATGACCATCTTGTTTCAATTTGTTTATTTTGCCTTTTACATCGCTTACTATAACGGCAATATTAAAAACCGCGCTGCTTTTATTACTCTGTATGTGATTCACTTAATTAGCACGATCATTTCTTTCAACTATCACCTTGTGCTTCAAAGTGAGATGTTTTTAACGCAGCTGCCTTTCGTTATTATCATCTGGATTAGCGTAATCCTGCTTCCGTTTAATATCTATAACCGAAAAAAGCAGGAACAACTGGAAGAACAGCTGAAAGACGCAAATGACCGGATTTCCGAACTTGTCAAAATGGAAGAGCGGCAAAGAATTGCCCGCGATCTTCATGATACGCTTGGACAACGATTGTCGCTCATCGGATTAAAAAGCGATCTGGCAAGAAAATTAATCTCCAAAGATCCAGAACAGGCCAGAAATGAATTAAAAGATGTACAGCAAACAGCCCGGACGGCCTTAAATGAAGTGCGAAATATGGTCTCTTCTATGCGAGGGCTGCGATTAAAAGACGAAATTGTCCTCGTGAAACAAATCCTGCAAGCGGCGCAAATTGAGTTTATCGGTGAAGAAGAGATTAAATTAACGAATGTTTCCTTGTTTTTAGAAAATATATTGAGTATGTGCTTAAAAGAAGCAGTGACGAATGTCGTCAAACATAGCCATGCGACCTCGTGTGAAGTAAAGATGGAGCAATCCGCAAAAGACATTCGCATCACCGTAAGAGATAATGGGAGCGGGATCACTATGGTAGAAGGTGTATTCGGAAGAGGGAATGGCCTATTAGGCATGAAAGAACGGCTCGAGTTTGTAAATGGATGTCTAGACGTCCGTTCTGACGAAGGCACGACACTCATTATGACCGTACCTAACGATGTGAAACAGAGAGAGAAGGAGAGATCGATATGATTCGAATTGTGATCGCCGAAGATCAGCGGATGCTGCTTGGAGCTTTAGGCTCCCTTCTTAATCTAGAGGAAGACATGGAAGTCGTCGGCAAAGCAGCAAACGGCGAAGAAGCTATCACCCTCGTGCAAAAAATGAAGCCAGATATTTGTATTATGGACATTGAGATGCCCGGAAAGAGCGGGCTCGAAGCAGCAGAGGAACTAAAAGGGCTTGAGTGTAAAGTTATCATTTTGACAACATTTGCCCGGACCGGCTATTTCCAACGGGCATTGAAAGCAAAAGTGAGCGGGTATTTATTGAAAGACAGCCCAAGTGAAGAGTTAGCGAACTCGATACGCAGAATTATGGCTGGACAGCGCATCTATGCTCCTGAATTAATGGACGACTTTTATAGCGAGGAAAACCCTTTAACAGAGCGGGAAAAGGAAGTACTCAGTCTTGTTGCCGATGGGAAAAATACGAAAGAAATTGCCGATCAACTCAACATTAAAAACGGTACAGTAAGAAATTATATTTCAACGATATTCGATAAACTTGAAGTAAAAAACCGAATAGAAGCAATTTCTCAATCAAAAGAAAAAGGCTGGTTCAAATAGTCATAAGCCATTTAAGCAATGTCTTTGTTAAATATAGAAAAATCATGACGATTCTATGCGTAAAAAAATTCCTCCATACACTGGTAAGTGCATGGAGGAACCTGTAGTTACATATCATGACTGCTGTTGTTCTTTTGGCGGGAATGATTTTTATTTTTAACTTTTTTCGACCCGCTAAGCGGGGCTGGCTGTCCCGAGCGGTTGCCGTTAGATCTTGTAGGACTTTTGCTCATTGATTGACAACTCCTCTACGTAAGATCAGGTTAACTGTATTCGTTTCCTTGCATTGACTGCTTGACTCGCCCCAGCTTTTCCTGCATTTCGCTCAGTTGTTTTTGCTCAGCTAATGTAGAATTAGCAAAAGCAGAGGACAGACTGTTTTTTGCTATCGTTATATTTTCTTCAGTTGCGTTTGCCACTGCCTGATCGACAAATTTGCGTGCTTCTTGAAATAGTTTATTCCCCACTTAATACCCTCCAACCGTCGGATCAGGATTTTCTGCTGTATTCTCAATCGTAAACCGATCCGCTGCTTCTGATGTTAATTGATCTTCTGCTTCAGAGAAAGTGCTACGGTAAGGGAAGCGCTCAGCATGCTTAGCAACGGAATCTTTTCCTTGTTGAGTAAAACGTTTAGATTTGCTTCTTTTTCCCATTATGAATCCCTCCGAAGTATTAATTATTCACACAGAGCCACTCTGTGCTGATCTTATTTTGTCTCAACATTTGATTTATATGAAGTGAATAAATGGATGACAAAAAGTCGGGACCATAAGTATACTCTGTAGAAAACCGGGCATTATAACTAAGGCAAGGGACAAAAAACTCCAAACGGGGTGATGGCTTTGGGCACAGATCGTACTGACTCAGAGATGGGAACTTCAATAATCACATCATGCAAATGAGGTGTTTGTCGAAGACAAAGTACAAGCTGTATAAACCATTGCATTTCTTGCATATGAACGGCGTGCCAACTGGTACGCCGTTTCCTTATTTTGGCATAAAAATGGCTGAGCAGCGGGACACATTACGTATTTAAAATAAAATGTTTCATCAGAGTATATTTTGTTGAAAACCGGACATCATAACTAAGGCAAGGAACAAAAACTCCAAACGGGGTGATGGCTTTGGGCACAGATCGTACTGACTCAGAGATGGGAACTTC
Organism: Bacillus lumedeiriae; assembly: GCF_044891285.1. NCBI lineage: Bacteria > Bacillati > Bacillota > Bacilli > Caryophanales > Bacillaceae > Bacillus > Bacillus lumedeiriae. Next base: position 11,284 of record NZ_JAUIYO010000015.1, on the reverse strand, counting down.
AATAATCACATCATGTAAATGAGGTGTTTGTTAAAGACAAAGTACAGGCTGGACAAACCATTTGAATTTCTTGCATATAAACGGCGTGCCAACTGGTACGCCGTTTCCTTATTTCGGCATAAAAACGACTGAGCAGCGGGACACATCCGTATTTAAAATAAAATGTTTCATCGGAGTATATTTTGTTGAAAACCGGACATCATAACTAAGGCAAGGAACAAAAACTCCAAACGGGGTGATGGCTTTGGGCACAGATCGTACTGACTCAGAGATGGGAACTTCAATAATCACATCATGCAAATGAGGTGTTTGTCGAAGACAAAGTACAGGCTGTATAAACCATTGTATTTCTTGCATATAAACGGTACGCCAAATCGGCGTACCGTTTTCTATTTTATACACTAATCACTGCCATTTGGAACCATGGTTGAGACTGTTTATACAATTGTCATTTAGAATATTCTGTATTATCATTAAATGACAATTATCCTCTTTAAGGGATTGGAGGAAGAAAAATGAAGAAGATAAAACGTGTCGGCCCTGTTTTACTGGCAGCGGCTATTGGCACAAGCGGAATCTTTACACCTTCAGACATCTATTTAAACGTACAGGCACAAACAGTCTTGAAGAACAATGTCCAAATAAACGCCGAAGAGAAAGCTAATTTATTTATGTCAGCAATTACTAATGAGAAGTGGGCAGAGGCTTATTCTCTACTCAGTGATAACTTAAAAAAGCACGTTTCACAAGAACAACTTCCTGAAATATGGAAAGTAAAAACAGCTCCGTTTGGGAAGTTAGGAAAACAACTAACAATGAAAGAAACGGTAAATAGTGTACATACGAATGTTGTTATGACTTATGAAGCTGAGATGTTTCCAATAGAAGTTACCATTAACTTGGATCAATCCGGAAATATTGATGATTTTTATATTCCTTTTTACTATACACCGCCAAGTCAGTATGAAAAGCCCGCTTACGAACAAATAGAAAACTATATAGAGCGGCAAGTAGCAATCGGCAGCGGAGAATTTTCTCTTCCTGGCACACTAACATTACCTAAAGGAAACGGTCCCTTTCCCGCGGTTGTTCTTGTCCATGGTTCGGGGCCGAATGATCAAGATGAATCACTTTACTCCACTAAACCTTTCCGCGATATAGCGGTTGGATTAGCTAATCATGGCATTGCTGTCCTTCGCTATGAAAAAGTGACAAGAGAACACCATATTAAAACAGGCATGAATCCTAAATTAAGTTTACAAGAGGAAACAGTTCATGATGCTATACAGGCTGTTCAGCTTTTACATAGCCTTCCTGAAATCAACCATAGGGTTTATGTATTGGGACATAGCCAAGGAGGATATGCGCTGCCGCGGATTGTAGAAGCAGATAAAAACCATCAGATTCACGGAGGCATTGTTGTCTCAGGACCAAGTGGGAAATTTCAAGACTTGATGCTATGGCAGCAGCTTCATGCTTTAGAAATGGCGAAAGAACAAAAATTGCCGGCGGAACAGCTCGAAGCAATAAAAGCAAACCTTGCCTTTTGGGAACAGCAAATTGCCCTGATTAACAACTCTGACTATTCAAAAGATAACATTCCGAAAGAGTTGCAGCTCCCTAATCAATATTGGTGGTACGAGCTTCGTGATTATGTGCCCGCCGAATTGGCCGCAAAGCAAACAGTCCCTCTTTTCATTATGCAAGGCGAGAAAGATCTGCAAGTACCTTCCTCCGAATTAAATGAATGGAAGAATGTTTTAGATAAAAGACAGAATGTTTCGTATAAATTGTATCCTGATCTCATTCATTTACTCGTCAATTATAAAGGGAAGCCCGATTACTCAGAGTATTCCATTCCGGCTAACGTACCTGAAGAGTTTATTCAAGATATAGCCGATTGGATCGAAGGAGAAAAGATCCCTTTATCCTTCTCAGATGTGAACTCTAATTTTTGGGCATACAAGGAAATTAAATATATAGCAGAAAAAGGCTATATTAATGGCTATCCTAATGGAACATTTCAACCGAATCGGGCTGTGACGAGAGCTCAAGCAGCTAAAATACTAGCCAACGCCTTACAATTTGATGAAAAAAGTGTGACAGATAAGACTGTGTTTAAGGATGTAGGGGAAGGAAACGAATTTTTGCCTTATATTCGCTTTTTACATCAAAAAGGCATCATGTCAGGCTACACAGATGGGACGTTTCAACCGAATGAGCCATTGACCAGGGCTCAAATCGCCAGAATATTGGCCACAGCTTTTCAATTAAAAGGGAATCCTGAAAAACCTTTTAAAGATGTGAGAAAAGATCACTGGGCGGCTCACTATATTGATGCCCTTGCAGCAAATGGAATAGCCGCTGGAAATTCTAACGGAACATTCGGACCTGCTGAACAAGTGACACGTGCTCAAACTGCTGCCTTTTTATATCGCACTCTTAACCGATAAGCTATTGGGGAAGCTGAGTAAAAATCTATGCCAAAATAAATATGTTTTGGTATAGGTTACTTTTCTTGCAGCAAAACAGATCATTGGGTTATATCATCCGCCGTTTTGCACAATTAAATGGTTCGAACGAAACATTGTTAGTCCATGGTCACAAAAACAGTGTTCTGTTTTCCGTTTTTTCAGACTATAATGAAGAAAAAGAGGAAGCGGGGAAAGACATGACAAAAATCACAGAAACGCTCACAGATCTTGAGATTGCAGCGAAAGCGGATATACGTCCAATAAAAGACATTGCTGAGGCAGCAGGCATCCCTGAAGAAGCTGTTGAATTGTATGGAAAGTATAAGGCAAAAATCGATGTATCTCAACTGCCGAAGGGAACAAAAAATGGGAAAGTTGTTTTAGTGACGGCGATCAGTCCCACACCGGCGGGAGAAGGAAAGTCGACTGTCACCGTTGGACTGGCAGATGCACTGTCCCGGCTGGAAGAAAAAACAATGATTGCCCTTCGCGAGCCGTCTCTTGGTCCTGTCATGGGAATGAAGGGCGGTGCAACTGGAGGAGGCTATTCGCAAGTACTTCCTATGGAAGAAATCAATTTGCATTTTAACGGGGACATTCACGCGATTACAACTGCTAATAATGCCCTTAGTGCCATGATCGATAACCACCTGCAACAAGGAAATCAGCTGCAAATTGATCCGCGAAGAATCGCCTGGAAGCGTGTCCTTGATCTTAATGACCGTGCTTTACGGAATGTTGTCGTCGGATTAGGCGGGCCGGCTCATGGGGTGCCGCGCGAAGATGGATTCGATATCACTGTCGCTTCAGAGATTATGGCAGTTTTTTGTCTAGCCTCCGACCTTGTGGATTTAAAAGAACGGCTGTCACAAATTGTCATCGGCTATACATATGGGAAAGAAGCGGTGACAGTGCGGGATTTAGGGGTGGAAGGCGCGTTAACGGTTTTACTTAAAGAAGCGTTTAAACCAAATCTTGTTCAAACGATCGACGGGACGCCTGCACTCATTCACGGCGGACCATTTGCGAATATTGCTCATGGATGCAATTCGATCATGGCTACCAACACCGCACGGCAGCTTGCTGATATCGTCGTCACAGAAGCAGGCTTCGGCGCTGACTTAGGTGCGGAAAAATTTATGCATATTAAAGCACGTCAAGGGAACTTTTCTCCAGATGCTGTTGTGATCGTAGCTACCGTACGGGCGCTTAAAATGCATGGCGGCGTTCCGAAAGAAGAATTAAAAGAAGAGAATGCAGAAGCTGTACGGGCGGGAATCCCGAATTTAGAAAAGCATATTGATACGATCCGCCGTTTTGGAATCGAACCTGTCGTTGCTGTCAACCGCTTTACCTCTGATACACCAGAGGAAATGGAGGAAATCCTTCACTGGTGCGAAACGAACGATGTCGCAGCCGCAGTAGCCAATGTATGGGAAAAAGGCGGTGAAGGCGGCCTTGACGTTGCACGGCATGTCATCAAGCAGTTAAATACACCGAATCAATTTGCTCCGCTGTATGATGTGAAAGATAAAGTGGCCAATAAAATAAGAACGATCGTACAAGAAGTGTATGGCGGACAAGATGTGCACTTTACTGATCAGGCATTAAAACAACTGATGACAATCGAGCAAAATGGCTGGGACAAGCTGCCGGTCTGCATGGCAAAAACCCAATATTCATTTACAGATGAACCAAAACTGCTCGGCCGTCCAAAAGACTTTACGATTACAGTCCGTGAAATCATCCCAAAACTAGGTGCCGGCTTCCTTGTCTGCCTGACAGGCGATATCATGACCATGCCGGGACTGCCGAAACAACCGGCCGCACTTAATATGGACATTGATAAAGAAGGCAACATTACAGGGTTGATCTAGAGAACCGCATGAAAAAAATGAATGGCACAGAAAGAAGAAAGAAACTATAAAATATAAAAAGGCAGTATCGGCCAAAGCTTTAGCCGATACTGCCTTTTTGTTATTTTTTTCTAGCCTTAAAGTTCCATTCTTGTACAGGCCAGTTTTGTGGAAATGGACTTCCGAGCACCCAATAACTTACTCCTCGCAGACCATATTGTTTCACTGCATCAAATTTAGCTTGAGAGCTTCGGGCATCTTCAAACCAGACTTCATGCTGCTGGCCAGTTTCGTCCGTGTACCGGAAAAATGGCGATTGATACGTTTCGTTGTATTGAATAGCGGCTCCATATTTCGCCGCCAGCTCCACTGCCGCTTTAGGGCTGATCGTTCTTGCTGTGGTCCCCTGTACCCACGGTATTTTCCAGTCGCGGCCGTACAGCGGCATCCCCATCATGATTTTATTGCGCGGAATGACTGTCACTGCATAATCAAGCACACGTTTGACTTGATTAATCGGCGCAATGGCCCAAGGGGGACCGCCTGCCCACCCCCATTCATAAGTCATTAATACGACAAAATCGACAATCTCGCCGTGTGCTTTATAATCATGAGCCTCATATAGAATGCCGCTTTGATCCTCACGAACTTTTGGAGCTAAGGCTGTAGAAACTAAAAGCCCCAGAGGACGAAAACGGGCAACGACCCTCCTTAAAAACGCATTATAATTTTCGCGATCCTCAGGATAGACATATTCAAAATCAATATTCAATCCAGCGTAGCCTTTTTCCCTAATGATGCGAATCATATTCGTGATAAGGGTTTCCTGCAGCGTTGGGTTTCGGAGAAGAGTCGCTGCCAGGTCAGAGTCGAATTTTCCTGCAGAAAAGTTGGTAATCACGAGAAGCGGAGCAACCTGTTGTTCCCAAGCTGCTGTTAGCAGGGGAGCTTCCTTCATCGTTGTAAGAGTGCCATCTTCTTTAATTGCGTAGGTAAAAGGAGAGAGGTACGTCAAATATTTTCCCAGGGTTTGAATTTCTTGAATGGCTTGTTCGCCTACCCTAGTAATATAAGCATTAACTTCTTTAATCGGTTTTGTTCTTTCAGGTATTCGAATCATCTGGCCTACATATATATATTCTGGATTTGTGATGTTATTCACCCGTAGAATGGCCGCTGTTGTCGTTCCGTAGCGTTCAGCAATCTTTGCCAATGTGTCGCCTGATTGAACGATGTGATAGGTAATCGGGATGTTCAATACTTGACCGGCATAAATCATCGATGCATCGGTCAGCTGATTTTCCGTCATAAGACTTTGTACCGTCACTCCATATTTTTGGGAGATTCCCCAAAGTGTTTCCCCCCATTGGACGACATGGGTCACACTAGGAGCAGGAATAACAAGCGCCTGGCCGATAACGAGCACATCTGGACGGTCCAGCCCATTCACTGCAGCTATCTGCTGAACACTCGTATGATACTGCTGTGCTACTTTCCATAAACTATCGCCCCTTCGAACGATATGTATATTCATGTTGATCCCTCCTGCGTCAATGATCACTCCTTTAATACTATATTCTTAGTAATCAGCTTAGTGATGACAACAGAAGAAAAATCTATTACCGTTTTTGATGCGGCTACCATCGAAAACGGTTTTTTATATACGTTCTGTTAAAGGGTTTAGGGGGCGGTCTTTAGAATATATTTAGTAGGCATCCCTATTTACATTAACTAAACAAAGGAGTCTTTGCGATGGTGACATACACAAATAGAAATGACGTTCCAACACATGAAAAGTGGAATTTGGCGGATATATATGCTGACCTTGAAAATTGGGAGGGGGATTACCGGCAGATTGAAGCAATGGCAGAAACATTAAAGCAATTTGATGGGAATATTCACGATGGGCGCTCGTTATGTCAATACCTTAAACAAAGAGAAGAATTATCTTTCATTCTCAACAAAGTGTACGCTTATGCGATGTTGAAAACAGATGAAAATACGAAGGAAACAAGCTCACAGTCGTTATTAGACCGGGCCAAGCAGCTTAGTGTGAAAGTAAGTGCGTCCACATCCTTTTTCATGCCTTACTTATTAAGTTTAGATGAGGAAACATTAAAGGGATATATCGCCGAAGAAGAAGGGTTATCCTACTTTGAAGAAGACTTAATTGATTCATTCCGCTACAAGCCGCATGTATTAAGCAAGGAACAAGAAGCGATCCTGTCTCAGCTGGGGGAGGCTCTCTCTGTTCCCAGCCATACGTTCGGCATGATCAATAATGCTGATATCAAGTTTGGTGAAGTGACCGGAGAAAATGGAGAAAAGGTAGAGCTCACAAGAGGAATGTATACTAAATTAATTGAAGATGAAGACCGCGATAAACGCAGGGAAGCTTACAAAGCGTATTATCAGCCATACGTACAACTAAAGAATTCCATTGCTTCAACCCTTTCAGCAGCAATTAAAAATAACGTCACAACAGCCAACATTCGCAACTATCCTTCCGCATTGGAAAAAGCGTTATTTGGCGACCAAGTACCGAAAGAAGTATACGAAAACCTCATTCATACAACAAAAAATAATCTCGCTCCGCTTCATCGGTATAATCAGATTCGCAAGGAAAAACTGCAGTTAGATGAGCTTCGGCAATATGATATGAGTGTTCCGCTCGTCGCTGGAGTCAAACCTGTGATTTCTTATGAAGAGGCTTTTGAAACGATGTGCAAGGCATTGTCGCCTCTTGGAGAGAACTATGTAAGTATTTTACATCAGTTTAAAGACGGCCGATATATTGACGTTCGTGAAACACCTGGAAAGCGGTCAGGCGCCTACAACCTTGGCATATATGGCGTTCATCCGTTCATTCTGTTAAACCACCAAGATAATTTAGACAGCCTATTCACGTTAGTTCACGAATGCGGACACGGTGTCCACAGCACGCTGAGTTCGCAACACCAGCCGCAAATTTCCGCTCGTTATAGCATCTTTGTAGCAGAAGTGGCTTCAACAGTGAATGAAGTATTATTAATTAATTATTTGCTGAAACACGAAAAAGATGCGGATGTTCATCAACATCTGCTCAATCATTTTATCGATCAATTTAAAGGAACATTCTTTACTCAAGTCATGTTTGCAGAATTTGAGAAAAAGACACATGATATGGCTGAAAAAGGAATGCCATTAAATGTAGAAGTGTTCAATCAAACGTACGAGTCACTATTTAAAGAGTACCACGGGGATGTCATTACGCTGGATGAAGAAGTGAAATTCGGATGGTCTAGGATCCCGCACTTTTACCGGCCTTTTTACGTGTATAAATATGCTACTGGCTTTGCTTCAGCGATCCATCTGGCAACTAAGATTCTCGAGGGGGACAGAGAGACGCTGAACTCTTACTTGGAATTTCTGAAGAGCGGCAGTTCCGATTATCCGCTCGAATTGCTGAAAAAGACTGGTGTAGACTTAACAACTCCGCTTCCGATAGAAAATTCATTAAAACGATTTGGAGAGCTAGTGGACGAATTCGTAAAGCTTTAAGATCAGAAAAATTTTCTAATAAATATCTCTCCCGCTTCAGGGCATATTAGCTTTAGGGGATGATGAACCCGGCTAGTCCGAATCCCGAGCAATGGGGAAACGACCTTATTATATTTGACGGGAGGATATCAAATGAGCAACCATTCTGAACAAAACAAACGTGCACATCAGACGAAAATAAAACAAATGGAACAGATGATTGACAACACACTGGCTAATGCTAAGGAGACAGAGGAATCCATGCAGCATGCCGAAAGTATTGCACAAAGAGAGAAGCTGAAATCATTAAATGAGAACCGATTAGAAAGTGTGGAAAACTTCCGCAGAGAAATCGACGAAGAACGTTCATTATTATAAAATGAAACTTCCATGGGCAGCTCTGAGACAGGGCTGCTCTTACTGTGTATGAAACTATGCCTCTTTTGTTTCATTTAAAAACCTGAAAATTAACGATCTAAAATTATTCTCATATAACAAAAACCGAGTATAAACCCGTGTTTTTTTTCATTTATTCCTAAAAAAATTATGTTTAAAAACTAATTATATAACAAACAAAAAAGAAACCGGGTTCCTGACAATTGTTGAACCCGGCTTTATAGATTAATGCATTCTTTCTTCTACTTCCCGGCAAATTTCATCAGCTGACATACCGGTCGCTTCAATGATCGGAGCTTTCGTTGAAGTATCATGGATTCCCATCATATTTGAATCCATTCCAGACACAACATACACAGAGCAATTCTGTGTGTTTTGTATGTCTGCGGCTGACTGTAAATCAACGACCTCATAGCCTTTTCCTCGAAGAGCTTCAGTTACATTTGTGAGTGACTGTTCCACTGCAACCTTTTTCGTCATTCAGTAACGCCTCCTTAAATTGGTCTTGCATCAGCGGGCAATGAGCCGCTCGCTGATGAGAGTTTCAATTTATAGATTGCCTTTTCAACCGCTTTTTATTCCGCATTTTCTAGAGAATAAAAAGCGGGACGAATTGAAACAGTAAAGAAGGAGGTGATAAACATGGGAAAACGTAAAAAAGATCCATCCAAATCAGAACTAGGCTCATCAGATGTAAAAGGACAAGGCACGACGAATATAGAAACCGGGGAAAGAACCGCATCATCTGCCCGGCATAAAAAGAAACGATAGACGACTAAAAGAAGAATAGACGAATCGATAAAAAGCACAACGACCATCCTACTCCAAGGCCGCTCGTTGTGCTTTGTCTCATATTGCTCGGAATAATGATTTTAGATCAGAAGCTGCCTGACATTATAACTAATCCCTCTCTAAATAACTAAGAAATAAGACCGATATATATAAAGGAATGGCTGACTTTTTCAAAAAGCGGTTTTTCAAGTTCTTTATATCTTATTTAGAAATAGTTCATAGTGAGGAGAGCGGCAAATGCACAAATTCATGACATCCATCATCACGATCACATCTATTTTTATGATAGCCGGGTGTTCGAGTCAAGTTGTGTCCAAGGAAAAGGAAGTAAACCATGAACAAGCAAGTGAAAAGGTGAACGAACAGACTAGTGGACAAGCTAATGAAAAAAAGACTGCACTTAAACCAGTGGACGCACAGAAAAATGAAGATCGTTCTTGGGACGGACAATGGATCTTTTTAAGTGATGATCACCTCGGTCAATTACAAATCGAACAGGGTGAAGAGAATCAGATTACCTATACGCTAGGAGGAACTAGGGTTAATCCGAATAATAACAACTCCTATGCCAATTCATTCGAAGGAACAGGGATCATCAAGGGCGATAAAGTTGAATTTACGAGCAGCCTGCTTGAAGAATGCGGCGGAATGATGGAAAAAAGGGGATCAACTATAACGGTTACGTTTGAGAACGAGAGCTGCCATACTCCCCAAGTGTATTTAAATGGAGAGTACAAAAAACTAGATTCTATTACCACTCCACCATTTTTGGCATTCAATAATGGTGAATTTAGCATGTATGGGATTTCATTAGGGGATGCGCCATCCAAAGCAAAAAGAATGGTTGGAAATCCTGATTATGAAGGCCCTGATGAAGAAGGCTTCTACGAATGGATTCAAGACTATCGAAGTAAAAATCTATTAATATCCTATGCTGGCAATAAAGTTGAATCCATCCATACAGAAGCGAATGTGGACGAATTAAAAGCGGCCATTGCCGAGGATTTTGATGGTGAGTATTATATGGACGATGAAGGCTCTAATTATTTGTATAATCCTGATAATCAACAATTATTAATCTTTAATGAGAATGAACAAAATAGTCACACGAGCCGCTTTTTCGTTACATATGCTGATGAGAACTTTCATCATAGTGTGCAAAATGGGTGGATCAAACGAAAGGGAAACAACGTTCAATAATACTCTTAGGCTGTCGAGATTTCTCGGCAGCCTTTTCCGTTATTCTTCTTTAATGAACTCCACCTGATTATATCCACAATGCTGACAGTACATTAAATGCGGGCAAATCTGATCCTTTGCGGTATTGGGATAACCATCACCCATTTTCACTGTTTCGTTATCGTTATAATGGCCATAAGGGTCTAAAAAATCAGATACCTTTCCTGAATCATCTAATCGACAGCTGCATTCTGGACAGTACTTTTCTAATACTTTAAATGAGTTACATAAAGGGCACATGGCCATTAAGATCACTCCTTTTTGCTTTCGAGTATAGTATTCATTTTTTTATGAGTACTATACTGATTCGCTGTCTATAGAAGAGACTTTATAAACTCCGAATAAATACAGACCATTCTGAATATTCGAAGAGGAGCGGGATAGAATATAGGTAACATCATCTGCTTTCAGGCGAGCTATAAAAAGTTTGAGATTACATAAAAAAGCGTTCGAAATTTCAAAGTTAATTTTTTAGAAATAAACGTTCTTTCTGAAAAATGATATAATATAAGAACAATAGTATAGGTTTTCTCAAGGGTGGCCGGCATACTCCTCCATTTTTATAGGAGGGAGGTGATGCCATATGACAGTATACGAATCATTAATGATTGTACTTGCTTTTGCAAGTCTTGTCGTATCAATTCTGTCATTTCATAAAAAAGACTAAAACCGCCCTTGAGATTGGACCCTCTTGGCGGTTTTAGCAGCTGCTATTTGTGTGTCGATCCCCAAATGGGAACCTGCTATTGTATGACCGTTTTGATGTTCCCGCATCGAAACGGTCTTTTTTAATGTATGTGATTCTACCGTTATTATACCCTATGGATTATAATTTGAAAACATTTGTATTTTGATGGTGATGGTTATGTACACTATGAAAGAAGAGTAGTTAGTTTCTTAGGAAGCTCTATTTCATTTATGAACTCTCTAAAACAGATATTAAAGAACATTGGGTTCAAACGCCGAATCGTTGAACAAAATAAACATTTTCGTTTGATTATTAGCGGT
>NZ_JAUIYO010000014.1:0-67064 GCF_044891285.1 Bacillus lumedeiriae | reverse complement strand
CGGTAGATGCTCAATTAGATTTTAATATACACAGATAAAAATTTATATATCAAACGAAAGTTTAACGTTACATAATAAATGAAGTGACCGCTCTTTAAAAATGACTAGAGCTGCAGTAATCGAATAGAATATAAAATCGATGTTTGTATTGAGAAAACGCACAAAACCATTGGTGTTCAAAAGAATACATTTCTCAAATAGGTGAGGGAGGATCCAGGGTTTCATAAAAGAGTAAATGGAGTATTTAAAGATTAATAAAAATTCTAGTTAACATAATATAAAATATGGGAAGTTATTTGTTTTCCATCTCATTTCATAAGTAAACTACTAATATTGAGATTTTTTATAAAAACAATAGAATTACTTAACGTTTATTTTGGATTTGAATTCGGCTCATAAAAAAACATCCTAGAAATAAGTTTAGGATGTTTTTTTAGATTTTTGTAAGTCTAGCTGCATTATTTCAAGTTTTAGTTTGCGTTCTTGCTGAGCTACGTGGAATGTGAGATATGACCATATAATAATAATCACTCCGTATATCGTATTTTGGATCGTATGGTCAATAGTTGTGTAGCTTAGTATTGCCTTCACATTTGTAAAGATCAGCATTCCGCTTACAATTACAGCTAGCATTTTCGTTGGAAGATTTTTCACAATCCATGCTGCAATTGGCGCAGCAATGACACCGCCAAGCATGATTGCTCCTGCCCAAAGCCAATTGATGTTGCCTACTCCGAGCGAGATCATAAATCCAGCAGTCGCTGAAGCAGCAACTGCAAATTCGCTGGCACTGACCGTTCCAATGACTTTTCTTGCTTCCATTCCTTTTTGAGATAACAAGGCCGGTGTAGCGATTGGCCCCCATCCTCCCCCGCCGCTCGCATCAAAGAAGCCGGCGACAAATCCAAGGGGTAAATAGAATTTATTAGTAAGTGCTTTATGTTCCTGTTTACGGGCATCTTTCAAAAATAAAAAGCGCGCCAGTATGTAAACCCCCAGGCAGAATAAAAAGATAGATACATACAATCTGACATAGTCGCCTGTTAATTGGCTTAAAAAAGTCGCTCCTGAAAATGCACCGATAGATCCGGGGATAATGAGGCGTTTGGCCATTTGTTTATCTACATTCCCAAACCGCATATGTGCCATTCCTGAAGCAGCCGTCGTTACGACCTCTGCTGTATGAACAGAAGCAGAAGCGATCGCAGGTGCGATGCCTGCAGTAAGCAACAGTGTTGTTGATGTAAGACCATATCCCATTCCAAGTGCCCCATCTACAAGCTGGGCTGCGAGCCCAACAAGTGCTAATATGATAAACCGTTCCATGCCTCTCCCCTCCTAATTGTCATTGTGTGATATAAACAAACGGCCGAATTTCCTGTAAAAATGCTTCTCTTCTTTCCCTATCTTTATAAAAAACAGGATCAGCGGCTATTTTCAACAAATGGCGGCGTACCGTACGATCAGGCTCTATTTTCTTAACAACCTGCCTTACCTCATATAAAAAATCAAGATAATCTTCATAAGACTCGTCATATTGCTCCTCTAGCTGATTTCTTATTTGTTTGGCCAGGGTAGGGCTTGCACCGCCGGTAGATACGCTGAGAATGAGACGCCCCCGCTGCAATGAGGCGGGAATTGTACTATTACCAAGATCAGGCTGTTCCGTATGAATAACGAGCTTCCCAACGGCTTTTGCTTTTCTTGCTACTTCGTTATTCACTTCACTAGAATTCGTAACAGTAATGACTAGAAAAGCATCATCGTAGTCTTCCTCTTCCACATACTTTTGTTTAATTGTTACGAGCCCTTGATCGGCCAGCTTTTCTATTTCGGGATGAATGGCCGGACTCACTACGTGCACATGCAGTCCAAACCGCAAAATATTCTTTATTTTGTGTAAAGCAATCTCTCCGCCGCCGACAACCACAATTTTTTCATTCGATAAATCAACCATGATTGGAAACATACTGATGTCCTCCTGTTGAATCTGCTTCTTTAATACGGTCATTCATAATTTTTCTGATGGACGAATGATAACCGAGACATTTCGTTAAAATGATAGATTCCGGTGAATGAAGAAGCGTAATTTCTTTTTCCATTTTTTTGGACAAAACCCCTGTAAATAATAGATAAGGCAGCACCCATAACTGGACCGGGTGTTGACGATGGAGCCGCTCCAGTTCTTCTTTAAATGAAGGGGAAGCTGCTGCCAAATATCCAATATTCACATCTCTTATCTTGGTTTTATGACGGAACAAATCGCGAATCCTCGCAAAATCATCAAGGATCTGCGGATCACTGCTTCCCCGCCCGACAATTAATACAGACGCACTAGGTAAAATAGGCTGACCCGTTTCCTTCATCCGCTCCACTAATATATCAACCATCGCTTCGTGAACACCGAGCGGCTTTGCATAACGGAAGGTTACAGAGGGAAATTTAAACCTTGCCCTCTCCAGCTCCATTGGAATATCTTTCTTCGCATGACCCGCCGCAAGCAGTAAGAATGGAAAAACAATGATTTCCGTTGCTCCGCGTTCTACACAGCGGGTGATTCCCTGCTCAATCGTCGGGTGAGCCAGCTCCAAAAAACACGCCTCTTGGATCGGCACATCCATAAATGGTATGGTCTGCTCAATAAAAGCAAGCGCTTCGTCCCGACCCTTCTTTATCCGGCTGCCATGGCAAATATAGAGAACGGCTTTCATTGATCAGCACCTGCTGCTAGTGCTGTACGGGCATCCCATTCATTAAACCATTGAATCTTCTCCCTCATCTGCACAACCTCTCCAATGATAATCATGCTTGGGTTGGTTATCCCTTCTTTTCTCGCCACATCCCCAATCGTTCCAAGTGTGCCTGTCACCGTTCTTTGTTCCTTCGTTGTTCCCCAATGAATTAAAGCGGCGGGCGTTTGCGGAGATTTACCATGTGTCATCAGCTTTTCTTGAATATAAGGAAGGTTTTTTACCCCCATATAAATCGCAATCGTATCGATGCCATTCGCTAAAGCTGACCACTTCAATTCCTCATTTTCCCCTTCGCGGCGATGGCCGGTAACAATGGCAAAAGAAGCACTGTGGTCACGGTGAGTAACAGGAATGCCGGCATAAGCAGGAGCAGCAATTCCAGAAGTAATGCCTGGAATGATTTCGAAAGGAACGCCATGCTCGGCAAGAAACACAGCTTCTTCGCCGCCGCGTCCAAACACAAATGGATCTCCGCCTTTTAACCTAACGACGTTTTTTCCTTGCTTCGCATGTTTAACGAGCAGGTAATTGATCGTTTCCTGCTGGAGATGGTGATGATCCGGCAGCTTTCCACAAAAAATTAATTCTGCTTCCGGCTTCGCATATTCCAGCAATTCCGCGCCGATTAACCGATCATATAAAATAACATCTGCTTCTTTAATGGCCTTTAAGCCTTTCACCGTAATTAAGTCCGGATCGCCGGGGCCCGCTCCTACTAACCACACTTTTGCCATATTGGCCACCTCCAATTTATTTCTTTCAAGCAACAGCGGGAATAGGAACCCGCTGTATTTCTTTGCATGTTTGTGCTATAGCCAGTTATTTTCTTTAATAAAATTAATCAGCTGATCGACGCATTCATCTACTGAGTAGCGATTTGTCTCTAAAATAAGTTCCGGCGCATCTGGTGCTTCATATGGTGAGGAAATGCCAGTGAATTCAGGGATTTCTCCATTTCGCGCTTTTTTATAAAGTCCTTTTGGATCACGTTCCTCACACTCCTCGAGCGGACAGCTGACGAACACTTCAATAAATTCATCTTGTTCAAGCAGCTGGCGAACCGTTTCCCGATCTTCCTTAAACGGCGAAATAAATGCGGTAAATACCAGCTGACCGCTGTCGACAAATAATTTAGCTACTTCACCAATGCGGCGGATATTTTCTTGTCTGTCTTCATCTGAAAAACCCAGATCTTTATTTAATCCGTGCCTGATATTATCGCCATCAAGTACATATGTGTTCACACCAAGCTCGTGAAGCCGTTTCGCTGCTGCATTGGCAACCGTCGATTTTCCTGACCCTGATAAGCCGGTAAACCAAAAGACGGCGCTATGGTGCTTATTTTTTATCCGCTGATCATGCTTTGTCAACGCTTGATCGTGCCAAACGATATTCGTACTCATTCTTTTCCCCTCCTATTGTACAGTTTCCTTAATCCGAAGCCCGCGGATTAACACTTCAATGACTTCTTTTCGGCTGAATGTCGATGGCGGCACCTCTCCAGCGCGCAGCATTTCTCTTACTTTCGTGCCTGAAAGAATCACATGATGCTCCTGATCATGCGGGCACGTTTTAGCAGAAGCCATGCTTTCGCATTTTTCGCAGTAAAAGCTATGTTCAAAAAAGAGCAGCGTAATCCCGATTTCTTCTTCGGTAAACTGGCCAAAAATCTTTTGAGCGTCATACGTGCCATAGTAATTGCCGACTCCAGCGTGATCACGGCCGACAATAAAATGTGTGCATCCGTAATTCTTGCGGACAAGCGCATGGAAAATGGCTTCTCTCGGACCGGCATAACGCATGGCAGCTGGGAAGACAGCCAGTTTCACACGATCTTGTGGATAATAATCTTTTAACAGTACTTGATAGCTTTCCATTCGGACATCCGCAGGAATATCATCCGATTTCGTTTCACCGACGAGCGGGTTTAATAGAAGACCGTCGACAATCTCAAGGGCTGTTTTTTGAATATATTCATGGGCACGGTGAACAGGATTTCTCGTTTGAAAGCCGACAATGCGTTCCCAGCCTTTTTCTTTAAAAATGGCTCTCGTTTCTGCCGGATCGAAGTAAAACTCGCTAAACTCTCTTCGCTCAATACGGCGAATCAATGTAATCGGTCCCCCAACGTAAACAGAACCTCGATCTAATAATTTCTTAACCCCAGGATGATTAGTATCGGTCGTCTTATACACCTCTTGTGCTTCATGCTGCTGATCCGGTCGATAAATCTCTTTAATATCCAGCACGCCATACGGAACCCCGCTATGAACGAGCAGTACACGATCGCCTTCAGCGAGTGAAGCAGCCTTTTCTTCCGTCACAGGAAGAGTGATCGGCAGACTCCAAACGGTTCCGTCCCCCAGACGAATATTCGAAACAACCGATTCGTAATCTTTGCTCGTTAAAAAACCTGTTAACGGACTGTAAGCCCCTGTTCCGATCAATTCCAAATCACTAAGTGCAGTCTGATCCAGTTCAATTTCTTTATGAATATCTACAATGTTTAACTCCGGATTAAATAATTGGACTAATTTTCCTCCGTGCGGTACACTTTGAGTCATTAAATATCCCTCCTAAATTTATTAAACACATAAAATTACTATGAATTAAAACTAAAAAAAATTAATTCGTATGCAGTCCACATTCGGTTTTTCCAGAACCTGACCATCTGCCAGAACGCATATCTTCCAAGGAGTAAGCTGGCTTTGTACATGTTTCACAGCCAATGCTTGGATAGCCTTGGTCGTGCAGGCGGTTGTATGCAAGTTCATGCTTCGTGACATAGCGCCATACATCTTTCCATGTCCAATGGATCAATGGACATACCTTCACTTTTTTGAATCTGTGATCTTGATTTAAAAAATTCGTATGTTTTCTCGTTTCCGACTGCTCTCTTCTTAATCCGGAAATCCATGCAATGGCTGGATCGAGCGCTTTTTCCAGCGGACTAATTTTTCTTAAGTGACAGCATTGATTCGGATCCGTTTTCCATAAATCTTGGCCGTACGATGTGTTCTGCTCTTCAATGGTTAATTCGGGCTGCTGAATATGAATCCGAAGCGTCGGATAATTTTTTCTCACTTCATCGATAATATCGTAGGTCTCTTTAAAGTGGTAATTTGTATCTAAAAAAATAATATTCGCATCAGGCTTTACTTTGGAGATTAAATCAATCAGCACAATCCCTTCGATCCCGAAGCTGCATGCATAGACGAGATTCTCTCCGAACTCCTTATAAGACCATTCAAGAGTTTCTAACGCCCCCTTTGTCTCACTGTCTTCCGGAAACGAGGGCAGCGTATTTTCATTCCACTGTTGATATGTAATTATTTCAAACACCTACTTTACAGATGGGATTTAATGAATATAGATAATCTTATCAGAAAATTCCTTAAAGTCAAACCCATTTTTAAAATAATTTCCTTTTTATTTTACAACGGAAGATGTTTTATAAAGAAACCTAGAGATGAACGAAGATAGGGATTCATTAACTTACAGATTAAACAGCCTGTCTAGTGGGTATAATGAGAAAAAGCATGTTCATTGATTACCTTTGAAAGGGGGAATTTGATGACGTATAAACGGGTTTGTGAAGAGTGCAATGGATTCGGAAGAGTTCCTCTGATCAGAGGGTTCCGCGCAAGCAGAGTCTGCAAACATTGTCATGGTGTAGGAAACCACCTTTCTTTTCGATTTCAAGATCACTTTCTTGGCAGCGAATTTGGGCGGGAATTCACCTATAAATAGGTGATAAAAATGTATTGCGTTCTATTAAGAACACCTATCGACAAAGGGATACAACTGGTGAAAAAAAGCCGGGTGTATCCCTTTAGTACATCATGATCTGCACAGTATTCTCTGTTTAATTTAGAAATGAATGACAAAAAAGGTTTCATAACTTGCATAAGTTCTGCATTTGAAATTCTTTTACACATTAACTTATTAAATTCCTCAACAATAGGAATGACTCACTTCACCTGTTACTTTCTTACAAGAGAGCATCCAAAGCATATTGACCAGGACCAATCATTCCGACACCAATGGCAGCTGCTATCAATACTAAGTTATACTCATAACCATTTTGCGCAGCCCAAAATCCATTCTGGCCATGAACTTTAACAATAGCCATGAACATCGTTCCAGCAATGATTACTCCAGCAAGGGGCGTGAAAAGTCCCAGTGCAAACATTGCTCCGCCTGCGAACTCTGCTAGACCAGCCAATAACGCCATTATGATTCCAGGTTTCATACCAATAGATTCGAACCAGCCCCCCGTTCCTTTTAAACCATATCCTCCAAACCAGCCAAATAGTTTTTGAGCACCGTGTCCTACAAAAGCTAAACCGATCACTAAACGAATCAGTAATAATCCCATGTCTACCATGTTCCATTCCTCCTAATAATTTTTAAAGTTCCTGAAAGAGCTCTGTTCTCTCACAAGCTGATTAAATATTTTCACACCCTCCCTCCAAACCTCATATTGATATATCTCTAATTAGAGATATATGGCCGGAAAAATCATTTTGTTTTTTCACATACTCATTCATATGCCAACTATGCGTACATGTGCCTTGATTTAAGAATTATTTTCATTTAAATATTTATGCTTCAAGAATGTTCCCTGCCGCTGCTCTTGATACGCTTGACGGGTTTCGTGCATAAAAGTCTTTGAACTGCTATGCAGAACAACCTTCCCCTTTCCTTCTATAAGATGATATAATCGATACGATTATAGATAAATGGAGGACGAACAATATTGATTACTGTACAAGATGTCAGTTTACGCTTCGGCGATAAGAAATTATTCGAAGATATTAACATTAAATTTACTCCGGGGAACTGTTACGGGTTAATTGGGGCAAACGGAGCTGGAAAATCTACGTTCCTGAAAATTTTATCAGGAGAATTAGAGTCTCAAACGGGCCATGTTTCCATGACACCAGGCTCCCGTATGGCTGTGTTAAAACAGAACCACTTTGAATATGAAGAAGAAGAAGTATTAAAAACAGTCATTATGGGGCATACACGTCTTTATGAAGTTATGCAGGAAAAAGATGCGATTTACATGAAAGCAGACTTTACAGATGAAGACGGCATGAAAGCGGCGGAGCTTGAGGGCGAGTTTGCTGAATTAAACGGCTGGGAAGCAGAATCTGAAGCCGCTATTCTTTTAAAAGGCCTTGGCGTGTCTGAAGACCTTCATACGAAAAAAATGGCGGAATTAACTGGTTCTGAAAAAGTAAAAGTGTTATTGGCACAGGCTCTTTTTGGAAAGCCGGATGTCTTACTGCTGGACGAGCCGACGAACCATTTGGATATCCAAGCGATTCAATGGCTGGAGGATTTTTTAATCCACTTTGAAAACACGGTTATTGTCGTTTCCCATGACCGTCACTTCTTAAACAAAGTATGTACACACATTGCCGACCTTGATTTCGGTAAGATCCAAATTTATGTTGGTAACTATGACTTCTGGTATGAATCAAGCCAGCTCGCATCAAGAATGGCACAAGATGCGAATAAAAAGAAAGAAGAAAAGATTAAAGAACTGCAAGCGTTCATTGCCCGCTTTAGTGCCAATGCGTCAAAGTCGAAGCAAGCGACATCCCGGAAGAAGCTTCTTGACAAAATCACACTGGACGATATTCAGCCTTCTTCCCGTAAATATCCGTACGTCCACTTTAAACCAGAACGTGAAATCGGGAATGACCTTCTTCGTGTAGAAGGGCTGACAAAAACGATTGATGGCGTCAAAGTATTAGATAATCTCAGCTTTATTATGAATAAAGATGATAAGATCGCTCTCGTTGGAACGAACGAGCTCGCTAAAACAACGCTGTTCAAAATCTTAGCCGGTGAAATGGAAGCAGACAGTGGAACGTACAAATGGGGCGTTACAACGAGCCAATCATACTTTCCGAAAGACAACAGTAATTACTTCGACGGCTCAGAATTAACACTAGTTGAGTGGCTGCGCCAGTATTCTCCTGAAGATGAAAGTGAAAGCTTCCTGCGCGGATTTTTAGGACGCATGCTTTTCTCTGGTGAAGAAGCCCTAAAAAAAGCGAATGTCTTATCGGGAGGAGAAAAAGTACGCTGTATGCTATCAAAAATGATGCTTTCAGGTGCGAATGTCCTGCTGTTAGATGAGCCGACAAACCATTTAGACCTTGAATCTATCACTGCTTTAAATAATGGTTTATCGAATTTTAAAGGGTCTATGATTTTCGCTTCTCATGACCATCAATTCATCCAAACGATCGCCAACCGGATCATGGATATTACGCCGAACGGACTGATCGATAAAGAGATGACTTACGATGAATATTTAGAGAACGCTGACTTGCAAAAACAAGTAAAAGAAATGTATCAACACGTCGGTTGATCATTCAATCCATGCAAAAAGGCTGTCCCTGCTTAATGGGACAGCCTTGTTCACATAGAGACTTCATAATCATTACTGTTTTTGGGCATCATACTTACTAACATGTAGAATAGGAGGTTCTTATGAGTACTCGATACTGTTGTCCAAACTGCAAAACGAACCGGTCCAGATTTAATATTGTTGAACAAGTTGCCCATGCAGTCAGATTAGACCCTCAGACGGGAGAAGTCATCGAACGTTTTGAAAGTACCGACAATCCAGGCCCTCTTCATACCGTTTATAATGGTCCGGCACGAAGAATCCAATGCGCTGTCTGCGGATTGGTCGAAGATGAAATGACATTTATGAAATTTGGCGAGAAATGACGATCCCCATTGAAACGGGATCGTTTTTACATATTCGGAAAAGTCTTCTTTTTCATTCTTAATTAATCACATTTTATGTGGTAAATAAACACACAAAGAGTCGAGGCTTGGAATATATTATTTCAGGTTTATTTGTACTGCCTAAGAACTTCAGGGAGAGAAGACAGATGGATTTTCATATGTATATTAGGTCCGATGCGTTCATTTTAGTTCCTGTGTTGTATTTTATCGGTTTGCTCTTAAGACAAACACCTCATATACCTTTTTGGAGCCATGCTTGGATAAAATTATCTTTTGCTGTTATCGCCTGTCTGCTGCATTATGGCTTTGCAATAGAATCTGTCGTTCAAGGGATACTCGTAACGGGCGCAACCGTGGTATCTAGGGATTTAATTCATCATACGATTTATGGATTAAACGAGCAAAAGAGCGGCAGAAAGTGGGACCCTCATAAGGGTGCATTTATATCGACGGAAGAGGAAAAGGAAAAAAAGGATAGCTCCGACTAAATAAAGAGGCTGACTCAAAAAAATCTAACCTTATTTTCAATATATTATATATGGGAGATATTGGTTCCTCCTCTATACAGTATATTAGCGCGGCAGGGTTAGATGATTTATTTTTGAGTCAACCTTTTCTTCTATCAAACAATTTTCATTATGTGACATTTGCTTGAGCATTTTGCCTGCGTTTCATCCACTTTACTGTGAATGCAGACAACATGATCCCTGTTTCATACAGCAAAATAAGCGGAATGAGAACGATCAGCTGTGAAAGAAAATCAGGCGGTGTAATTAAAGCAGACACCACAGCAAGCACAAGTATCGCATACTTTCTTGCTTTTTTTAGTTTAGCAGGTGTCACAAGCTGGATCGCTGTTAAAAACATTAATAAAAGCGGCACTTCAAATAAAATCCCTATCGGTACAGTCGTCATCACTAAAAAGTGAAAATACTCCTTCGCTGTCACCATCATTTCAAAGTTTTTTTCCCCAAGCCCCATTAAAAAGTAATAGACCGTCGGAAAAACAACATAAAAACCAAACGAGATTCCTGCCAAGAAGCTTCCGAAAATAGCCGGTAAAAACAGAAGGGCCGCTTTGCTTTCCTGCCTTGTCAAAGCGGGCCGTGAAAACAGCCATAGCTGCCAGGAGATAAATGGAGCGGACAAGCCGAGTGCGAGCACTAAACCAATACCAGCATAGAGTTTCACCACTTCAAGAGGCCCAAGCATGACCAGCTTATGCTCATGAGACAGGAATGGGATAATTTTATGCATAAATAAAAGCATACAAACGAATAACAAAAGAACACAAGCAACGGAATAGATCAACGTTTTTCTTAATTCAGTTAAATGCTCAACGACTGTTTGTTCCTCTTCTGGCACAGTAAGAGGCATTTCCTCCGTGGTTTCTGGGTTCCCCACCCTGTTCACCCCCTATTTATGCTTTTGGAAGCTGCTCCTCTTTTTTCAGCTTCTCCTTGCTTTCTTCTTCCTCCATTAACTTATTAGCTCCACGCTTAAATTCAGACAACGTCTGTCCAAAAGCAGCACCGATCTCTGGCAGTTTTTTTGGTCCAAAAATAATCAATGTGATGACTAAAATGATAATTAAGCCAGGTATACCAATATTAGCAATGCCCATATTTTTCTCTCCTTTTTGTCTTTTATTCCTTCTTTCAACATTCTTACCACATTATTCAATGAATAAACGAATCTTCTATGTAAAATAGAGAAATCCATAATTATATGACTTCCTTATACAAAATAAAAAAGGACCAAAATTTTTTTGATCCTCTTTTTTCTATTCACTGTTCACAATTAGATTCAAGCAGATAATAAAGCACGAGCAATACCGATAAAATACTCTGATTCCCGAATAATATGATTCAATACTGCTACAGCGACTTTATTGTCCTTCACCGCTTTACTTTGATCTCTAATCTGCCGGCACAGTTCAATAAAGTCCATGCTTTGCTTTAAACAAAACTCGGTTAACTTTAATACTTCCTGATGGAGTGAAGCAGGAATATAGCTTCCTGAACGTGACAACGCTTCAATAAACTGAACAATTTTTTGATGCGTATCTGCCAGCGCACTTTCCCATTTCTTTAATGCATCGACATACTTTGTCTCTAAATCAGGCAAAAGCTCTCTAATCACGACAGTATGTTCTTCCTCTTGGTGCTTCCAAAACTCCGCTTCATCTAAAATACGGAGCGGCATTTGCGGACCGTAATAAAATTGCATCCCTTTCCCTCCCTATCAGTTATATGACAACATATGAAAAAAGGACAAGTATTATGAATTTTTTCATTTGGATGAAACGTGAACAGAAAAGCCATAACGATTTTGGTCCTTTCTGCTTTTTATTATAATTATTCCGTTTTTTATTCCAATTGGCGGATATAGTAAAAGAGAAAAAGCAATAAGGAGGAATGAACATTGGAAGATAAGTGGATCCCCGCTTCGTCCGTCAACAGCGGCAGATTGGCGGCTATTCAGCCTGATATTCATATGTATACGGTACAAATTGTCAACCTCTTCTTTGTCGGCACTAAAGATGACTGGGTGCTCGTAGATGCAGGGATGCCCCGCTCTGCTGAAAAAATTATTCGGGAGGCAGAAAAATTATTTGGTCAGCATGCGAAGCCCAAAGCAATCATTTTAACCCACGGTCATTTTGATCATGTGGGTGCGTTAGAGGAGCTGGTTCAGCATTGGGATGTACCTATTTATGCTCATGAACTAGAACTTCCTTATTTAACAGGAAAAAGAGATTACCCCGAGCCGGATGCGTCCGTTGAAGGCGGCCTAGTAGCAAAAATGTCGCCGCTTTTTCCGACAGAAGCGATCAATGTGACAGAGTGGATCAACGCTTTACCGGCAGATGGGACAATTCCTCCTATGCCGGACTGGCGCTGGTATCATACACCGGGCCACTCACCCGGACATATTTCTTTATTCCGGCCATCTGATCGTGTGCTCATTGCCGGGGATGCTTTTGTAACAGTCAAGCAAGATGCCTTATACAAAGTTCTGACACAAGAGAAAGAGTTTCACGGTCCTCCCCGTTATTTAACGACTGACTGGAAAGCAGCGAAATCTTCTGTCGCTCAGTTAGCTGCTCTTGAGCCTGATATTGCGGCAACAGGGCATGGAGTAGAAGTAACAGGCAGGGAATTAAACGAAGGACTTCATGATTTAGTCTCCCAATTTGAAGAAGTCGCTGTTCCTGATTACGGACGCTATGTCGATGATCAATGAAAAAAGCCGGCTATGAATCATTTGAGCCAACCATTCACAAACTAAACAGACAACATTTTAGAAAGGATCGCATAGATGAAGAAAAAAGAAGAAAACACACCAGCAGGAAAAACGTTTCACTTTAATGATTATGAAAGCTCGAAGGAAACGGATCAAGGATTAGCCATCGTTCACGAACAAGCAACCGACACTTACACCGAAGGAAGCATAGACGAAAAGATAGAGCGACAACATAAAAAGTAAAAAAATGTATAGAAAAGGAGTAGAATCAATGAGCAGCCAAGAACTAAAAGAGCAAGCAATGAAAATCATCTCTGATCACAAAACGGGCGTCCTTTCATCAGTTGAAAATAATAAGCCGCATTCCCGATATATGACGTTTTACAATGAAGGATTAACATTGTATACACCAACAAAAAAGGATACTGAAAAAATAGAGGAAATAGAAAAAAATTCGTTCGTTTCTGTCTTGTTAGGCTACGAAAATGAAGGCCAAGGCGATGCCTATGTTCAAATTTCCGGAACGTCTTCCATTAACGATTCACAAAATCTGAAAAAACAATTCTGGGATGAATCCTTTAATCAATGGTTCAACGGCCCAGAAGATCCGAACTACGTATTTCTCGAAATTCAGCCGGACACTATTCGTATTTTAAACACTGAAGGTGAACCGCCGCAAGAGCTTACATTATAAAAGAGCAGGTAACCTAAATTAGTCTATTCTGTATACTCCTTTGAGGCTGTCCTAAAATACCCCTTATCGGACAGCCTCATCATGATAGAATGTTATAAACATTTACCCCCGTCTACACTCACCATTCCACCGCTGAACCTGATATACGTTTAACTCCCCGGATTGAAGCGATCTCTTCTATAAGATTATGCATGGCAAGGTTTTTCTGTTTGGCTTCGATCATAATGTCAAAATCTTGATTAAGCCCCTTTGCCATTTTTAAGAAAGGAAGGACAAACTCTAAAGAGACAAAATCAGCGTGGGAACGATAGGCTTGTTCTGTCTTTGGCGAGGATATGTGAACTTTTGGCACCGCGTTAGAAGCATTCCACGTATTAAATATGCGCTGTAAATAAAGAGAAAGTTCCACTTCCCCTTTATTTGCCATATGATGATGATAATCAAGGATCATCGGAATACGTTCTTTTTCACAAGTAGTGACGGTCTCCTCCACATTAAAGGTCTTATCGTCATTTTCAAGTGTCATATGATGTTTAATTTCTTGAGGTAATCTTTTTATATTTTGGTGAAAGCGCCTTAATGCCATGTTTTTATCCCCGTACGCTCCCCCAATATGAATATTAATGATTCCCCTGTCCAATACATCCATCGCTTCGAGCATCTTAAAATGGTATTCCATATCCTTCACCGCATTGATAGTGACTTCTTCTCGGGGACTTGTGAAAAGAGTAAATTGGTTTGGATGAAAGCTCGGCCGAAGATTAAATTTCTTTACTAATTGTCCAAGCTCTGCCCATTCGTTTTTGAAAGGGGTGATAAAATCCCACATCACTTCCGGATGAGTGGCTAATGGAACAAGTGAGCTTGAAAACCGATATAATTCTATTTCATGCGCAATATTATAATACAAAATTCTTTTAGTATGATGCAGGTTTTGTGCAGCAACAGATTTAAGCTTTTCCATTCGTTCATTTCTAGGAAGAGCGGAATACCGTGCAAAAGTTAAAGTTTTTGAAGGACTTGCATCCCATAATCCTAATGCATTAGCTACATATCCAAAACGAATCTTCATCTGTTTTCTCCTTGGCTTTAATACAATCGCTAATAAAAGCTTGCTTATTTCCATTATAATAAATTAACGCAGTGGATAAATAAAGTAAAGAGAAGCCCCCAGACTGTTAGTTTTTTCGACAGTCTGGGGGCTGGGGCCTTTTGATATTCAAGTGCTATCTGTTATAAATCAAATAGATGGACAGCCGATTGGAGCTGCTGTTGGCAGGTGAAATCCGACAAAAATGATCCCCGTCATCTAAGAAAGCGACGACCACATGATATGAGAATTAATGGTATAATAAGAATACAATAGTATAGGTTTTCTCAAGGGTGGTTGGCACGCTCCTCCATGTTTATAGGAGGGAGGTGATGCCGTATGACAGTATATGAGTCATTAATGATTACACTTGCTTTTGCAAGTCTTGTCATTTCAATTCTGTCATTTAAAAACAAAAACTAAAACCGCCCTTGAGATTCCCGGCTCTAGACGGTTTTAGCAACTAACTATGATGTCGATCCCCTTTTGGGAACCTGCTATTGTATGGCCATTTCGATGTTAGAGCATCGAAATGGTCTTTTTTAATATATGTTATTCTAATTGTCATTATACCCTAAAGCGCCCTATTTGAAAACAGATAACAGCCATTGACTGCCAAATTGGATTGTTTTACAGGCACTCTTACCTGCTAGGTTATCGCTCTCATTTCGGAAATAAGAAAGTATATATATCCCCATCTATATTTATATAAGTTTATTAGGAGGCTTATCCATTGAAAGTAGATACTTTGAATGTGAATTATATAATTGACGGAAAAATCATAGTCATACTAACAAAAATGTTTTACGAGCAATTAGATGAAGACGAATTTCAAAATATTCACTTTGAAGTCAAAGTGAATATTCACCAAATCCAATCTAAGTTATCCAACTCTATTGAATATGCAGTAAAGCATTTACAGAAAGAACTTCCAGACAACATCGGTATCGCATGTTGTCAATCTTGCCAACACGGTAATTTCAATCCATTCGGTGATTTAGAAAATGAGATATTCTGCTTAAAAGATAAGGCTCTTCTCAATCGGGATGATGTGATTAAAACCTTCTCCAAACAGGATAAATCTTTTAGTACAAGAAGTAGAAAACTTCTTGATTTTTGTAAAGATTATAAACCTATATCTGAGGATGAAAAATACACTTACAACGATTGGGATTTAGAGGAATTCTCTTAATTCAAATGATAAAAATTAGGAAACCATTTGGATATCCCTAATTTTATAGCTGCTAGTAAGGGCACAGTATTTGATACCTTTCAGAAAACTATCGGTTCTTGTCAATATAACTTAAAAATCGTAAAGTGTAATACAATGCAACGATATCGCTGTGACAGACACAAAGATAAGCCCCTCATTCCCTCTCTAAAATAAACGAAGCGGCAACTTCTATTTAATAGAAGTTGCCGCTTCGTTTAATCGCTATACGTTTAGCGTGATGCTTTTGGCGGTTGGCACACGTCACATTTACGTTGGTGATTATTTTTAAATTTCGTAAATGTTTTTTCAAAATTGCTGCCACATGCACATTTAAATAATAACTTTTGAGAAAAGCCGTGATATTCGGTCGTTAGCAATTTACTTTCCGAATTGTTCTCAACAAATTCTTTAATTTTACCGATCGTCCATCGTTTATTCATTCTCTTACACCTCCATGTTTTATTGCTAGGCGGAGGCTTTTCTTGGCATCCGTTCAATTATGAGCAAAAGTCGTAATTATCCCTAATTTCTTTATTATAACATGAACTGGCGCACAATTAAACAGACCGTTATTTTGCTGTTCATTACAAAGCTTCTTAAAGATGCTGAATCTTTCTCTTAACACAACTCCAAAATGTATTCTAATTAATAGATTTTTCCGCTTCGTTTGTTCACTATACGAGTATATAATATTTCGCAAATTTATCAATAAACGCTTGAGAAGACGCTCGTTCTGCTTGAGCCTCTTCTTATTGATGCTGTGCATGTTTGATTGTTTGTTCAAGAATATCCATTACATGTTGATCATCACAACTGTAATATATTGTGGTGCCTTCACGGCGAAATTTCACTAATCTTAAGTTCTTAAGAAATCTCAATTGATGAGATACCGTAGATTGTAACATTTCTAGTCGTTCAGCTATTTCATTTACAGAGTGTTCTCTTTTGGCTAACAGATGAAGGATTTTGATCCTCGTTGAATCCGAAAGGGCCTTAAAAGTCTGAGACACCATGAATAGTGTTTCCTCATCTAGTGTATCGTTTAGTTTATTTTTTTCCATTAAATCATTATCATCTAATTTCGACATATACCTCACGCCTCTGCTTTCTATTTAATGATATCACAGCATGAATATTATTTTCCCTAAACATTCCATATAAATGAATGTATATTTTAAACCCTCACTGTGCCTATCGCATTTATGACAAACGGTCCACTTTTAATGCCCGCATCGCATTAAGTACTGCAAGCAATGTTACACCGACATCAGATATAATAGCTTCCCACATTGTTGCAAGTCCGAATGCCCCTAATAATAAGACAATTCCTTTAGTACCGAGAGAGAAAATAATATTTTGCCAAACAATTTTGCGTGTGTGTTTGGCGATTTTAATGGCAGTGACAATTTTTGACGGTTCATCCGTCATGATGACAACATCTGCAGCTTCAATTGCTGCATCTGATCCTAACCCGCCCATCGCAATACCAATATCCGCTCTTGCTAACACAGGTGTATCATTGATTCCATCACCAACAAAAATAAGCTTTTCACCTTTCTGTTTTTGGCTATCTAGTAATTCTACCTGTTCGACTTTTTCATGTGGCAGCAATTCAGCATGAACTGTATCTATCCCAAGCTTTTGTCCAACAGCTTCGCCGACCTTTTTTGTATCACCTGTCAACATGATTGTCTTTTTAACACCTAATGCTTTTAAACTTTCTATTGCTTTTTTAGAGTCTTCTTTCACTTCGTCAGAAATGACAATGTAACCGACATATTGCCCGTCTACTGCAAGATGTACGATTGTTCCCATTCCATCTTCTTCTGTATATGAAATCTCTTCTTTGCTCATTAACTTTTTATTTCCAGCTAAAATCGTTTTACCATTCACCTCAATTTTAATTCCATGTCCTGCAATTTCATCATAATTTCCAATGTCATCCTTATTTACTTCCTTACTATAGGCGGCTATAATGGATTGGGCAATCGGGTGGTTTGAATAACTTTCAGCTAGTGCGGCATATTCTAATAGACGTTCTTCCGTCATATCACCTTTTGGTACAATGCCTGTCACCTTAAATACGCCTTTTGTCAATGTTCCAGTTTTATCAAATACTACATACTTCACACTATTTAATGCTTCTAAATAATTGCTGCCTTTTATGAGAATACCGCTTTTGGACGCTCCGCCGATTCCGCCGAAGAAGCCAAGCGGGATGGAGACAACAAGGGCGCATGGACAAGAGATCACTAAGAAAACAAGCGCACGGTAAACCCAGTCAGAGAAAGCTGCTCCCTCGATAATAAGCGGAGGAACAACCGCAAGCAAGGCCGCAATGATCACAACAGCCGGTGTATAGTACCGTGCAAATCGTGTGATGAATTTTTCTGTGGCTGCTTTACGGCTGCTTGCATTTTGTACTAAATCGAGAATTTTGGCTACCGTGGACTCTCCATATGTTTTGGTTACCTGAATCGTTAGGACCCCGTTCGTGTTCATAAATCCACTTAACACTTCATTTCCCGATTCTACTTCTCTTGGAACAGACTCGCCTGTTAAAGCAGATGTATCAACCATGGAACGGCCTTCAAGGATCAATCCATCAAGCGGAATCTTCTCCCCTGGCTTCACTATAATAATATCGCCGGCATTTATAGCTTCCGGTGCTACGCGCTTCGTTTCATTTCCAACTTTTAAGACAGCAAATTCGGGCCGGATATCCATTAAGTCACTAATCGATTTTCGGGAACGATTAACAGCAATACTTTGAAACAATTCTCCAACCTGGTAGAATAACATAACTGCTATTCCTTCTGGATATTGAGCGATCGCAAATGCACCAATGGTTGCAATCGACATAAGGAAATTTTCATCAAATACTTGCCCTCGTATGATATTTTTTCCGGCTTTTAAAAGAATATCGCCGCCTGCTAACAAGTAACTGATAATAAACAAAGGAAGCTCAACAGCTGTACCAAAGCCACCGATTAATCCAGCCGCCCCTAAAATGACTGCCGCGGCCAGCCGGAAAATCACTTTTTTAATACGTGAGTTTTCTCCACCTTCATATGTTTCTGAATTTTGTTCAATGACAACCTCTATATCCGGTTCAATCTTTGGGATGCTGACTGAAACATCACTTACAATTTTACTCATAGTATTTAAGTCCACTGCCTCGATAATAAGCTTCTTTGAAACAAAATCAACAGTTGCCGCTGTAACACCTTTTATACCTTTTACGTACTCTTCCACTTTTACGGCGCAGTTTGCACAATCCAGCCCTTTTAAAAACAAAACCTGACTTTCCGCGGATCCCTTTACCTTATCTTTAATACGAATGTCGGGCTCTAGCTTACTTATAAGCTGCTTTGCTTCTGAAACAACCGTGTCATTCTTTTCGTCCGCTGTTTTCATCGTTAAAGTTTTCGTCACAAAATTGACTGAGCATTCGTCTACACCATTAATTGTTTTGACGTTTTTTTCAATTTTAGCTGCGCATCCGGCACAATCAAGACCTTCAAGAACAAACTCCCTTTTAATAGATCTTTCTCCCATATGATCACCTTCTTTTTTTAAAAAATTTTTTAATAATAAAAAAAGTTACGTTTAGTTGACGCACTTTTCCGCTTAATTTAGAATTTCATTATCGTATATGACCATATACTCATATATTCATGTTACCATTATATGTCGGTCCAGCTTTACATGTCAATAAAATGCCGAATGGGATAATGAAAAAAGAACCCTCTGAAGCTGTTGAACAGCATCAGAGGGTTCTTTTTCTGTTATCCAACGCTTATTTAGATGAATGCTTATTAATACTTACTATCACAAAAGACTACTAATATTTTCTTATCTTCTAGCAATGCTTTCCTAGCATAAGCCTGTCATTCATTATTCGCAGCTCTTCTTGCTGCGATTGAAGCTCTTCAGCTTGGCTCTGCAGTTCTTCTGTTAAAGCCTGTGATTCTTGAAGCAGCTTTTCTACCTGCATATTTCCTAAAATACTTTTTATGTTGATACCTAGATTCTCCATTACCTCTTTTAACAG
Organism: Bacillus lumedeiriae; assembly: GCF_044891285.1. NCBI lineage: Bacteria > Bacillati > Bacillota > Bacilli > Caryophanales > Bacillaceae > Bacillus > Bacillus lumedeiriae. The sequence continues at coordinate 47,240 of NZ_JAUIYO010000014.1, read as the reverse complement.
CTTTTCTTCTAGGTCACTAAACGACTGCAATGATGCTAATTCAATAACAGCCAATACCTCGCCCTCACACTCTACCGGAATGATCAGCACATTCGCTGGCGGCGCCGAGCCAAGGCCAGAAGTAATTTCTATATAATCTCTAGGAACTTGATCGAGCGAAAGGATTCGATTCTCTACTGCACACTGTCCAACGAGCCCTTCCCCTAAACGAAAGCTCTCCTCACCAACTGCCTGATGGTTATAAGCATAAGCAGCAAGCTTCTGAAACCTTTCTGTATTTCCTTTGCCTTTCTTTATATAGAAGACGCCATAACTTGCACCTGCCATAAGGGTGACCTTTGTCATAAAAAGCTGTGCTAACGTATCCAAATTACTTATTCCAGAATACATAGTAGCCACTTCAGCAATTTTTGTTTTTAACCAGCTTTGTTCCTCTGCGGCATTTTTTAACTCCATCAATTCAAGCTGTGTCACCTCTAGTTCTTCTGTTCTGTCTTTGAGCTTACGAACTAAGGTTTTATTTTCAAAAATGGTAATGACCTGCCGAATGACAATTAAAAACAGAAGAGCGGCTCCACCGATAAAATAACTTAAGATGGCTTCTTTTTTGATCAATGCAAGAAAAAATAGGATGCTTAAACTTAAAAGGGGCAACGTCGTTTGACCAATATAAAAGAATTTTGGTAAGTTAGTTTCTTTTCTAGGAATACTGTTGACCTTTGTACTAAAAAAACTAGAAAGGCCTATTAACAAAAGGCAGCTGTTCCACACTATGGTTAAGCTTGTAAAGTGGCCATTATACGTGTGATAGATAGACTGATATACATAATAAGTTTCTGCAATGATATAAAAAGTGATGCCTATAGTGTTTAAGATTAGTAAAACAGGCGAAAAGAATGCCATAGAAGTGAGAAAAAGCAAAATAACACCGAATAATATACCGAAAACAGCCACTGGATAACTTAATGAAATGACCACATCGAACGTTGAGTTTGTCGTATTAGAAAATAACGGTCCTAAGAAATAAACCCAACTAATGGTTGTTAATACGGTCATCATAATCAGCGAGTCAAAAAACACTTGAATCGTACTGTATTCTTTCCGTTGTATGTATACTTTGTAAAAAACAGCCACGCTATATATCAATACAAATAAATTATAAAATAAATCCCCCCATCCAAAAAGCGGCTCGTCGATGCCCAAATAAAACACGCGATATCTCCATATTAACTCACCGATAAAATAACTAAAACACCCAATAAATACAATAATCCAAAAGGTTTTCTCTTCTTTTTCTTTCATTCTTTGTAAAGAGATAGCTATAAATATAAGTGTAAGAAAAGGACCTATAATCCCTATAATCGCCCCAGCTAACTTCATCTCCGGCCATAGGAAAACCCAGATAGCATAAATAAAAATATAAAGGACCATGCTCGTAATTGAATATTTTTGCAATGGAACCATTGATCATCACCTCTATCAAGCTTTCTTCTTATAAACACTAATCCACCGTCCGATAGATTAAAGGGGTGAGAAAAAAGCTGTCCCATAAGGATGAAACCCTTATGGGACAGCCTTTTCAGCACCTTCGTCATAACTTGCTATAGTCTTCAATTGATACGTACATGATATAACTTGGATATTAAAACAATGATCTTACTAGTTTCTTACAACATTCGTTTTCTTTCTTATTAATCATGACAATCCCCTGAAAAATCTCCCTCTAGTTCAGGAATTCTCTATTATAAAGCAAATCGATGCACAGCGGCATGGAGCTGTTTAGACAATTCTGTTAATTCCTGAGCGGACTGATTCATGTTTTCCATTAATTTTCGCTGCTCTTCTGATGCAAACACAGCCTGCTGCGTTTGGCTGACGTTGTTTTTTGATACTTGAGCGACATGTTCGATGGAAGCAAACACTTCCTCCGTACCTGCTGATATTTCTTGTGTGATCGCTGATACTTCATGAATATCTTGATTGACTTCATTCATAGCTTGTTTAATTTTCCCCAGCAAAATTTCCACTGTTGAAACCGCTTTTGTACTTGATTCTGCTTTCTTTGTACTTATTTCTGTATTTTTTATGACTTCAATCGTCACCCATTCAAAACGCTTCAGCATATCGGAAATTTGGCCGGCCGATTCTTTTGACTCCTCTGCCAGCTTTTTTACTTCATCAGCCACGACCGCAAATCCTTTTCCTGCTTCTCCAGCTCTTGCTGCTTCAATGGCTGCATTCAAGGCAAGCAGGTTCGTTTGATCGGTGATTGACGTAATCACACCTACAATTTTCTCTACTTCCTTAAACATCCGGCCCAGTTCTATCACTTCTTTATTGGTAGCGAGAACAGATCGGGCAGCTTCTTCAATCTCAGAGACGACGGCATGAGTTTGAACATAGCTTTCTTCCACGAGCTGTGTGACGTGGCTGCTCGCTTCTGCAATGGAAAAAGACGATTCCGCTATTTTTTGAACGCCGACCGTCGTTCCTTCCATCGCCTTGACAGCCTCTTCATTGTTTTGCATTTGCCGCTCGCTGCCGCGGGCAATCTCATGAATGCTTTTAATAATTTTTTCACTGGACTGCTGGGCAGACTGATTGTCATTTGTCAGCTGTTCCGCCGCATTCGTGAGTAAATCCGATGAGGAACGGATCGAGGTAATCATAGTCGTCAGCTGGAAAACAGCTGATTGAAAGTTTAACGTAAATCGTTTCATTTCATCTTCCCGATTCGTATGTATCTTTTCCACTTTTTGAAGCGACTGCCCGATGCGCCCCGCCGCAAGCTCATTCAATCCATGATTCATGCTAGCCAATGGTGTCAATGTTCGATTAATAAAGACGTACACGATCATGCAGGCAAGTAAAATGACAATAAAGAATAAACCGATGATCAATGGCAGGCTTCTCTTTAAAATATCTGTCCGAATCTGATCAATTTGTTTAGCTGAAATATCCATCCCTAACAGGCTGATCACGTCGCCCTCTTTGTTTTTAATAGGGATCATAATGGACATATATTTTCCATACTGCTCATCATTGATGATGTCCGTGTAGCTATTTTCGCCTTGAAGAGCCGGTGTGATATCTTCCATCGGCATCGCTAACTCTTCCCCGATTTCAGAGGCTAACTCTCCTCCTTTGTGCATCCCATCAATAAGCATATGTGTCTTCCCGTCTTTAACAGTAAACGTGTAAAGATACATCGCCCCCACATGTTCTCTCACTTGATTTAATTGATTACGAATTGTCCAGTACGTTTTACTTTCTGAAGAGTCGTTTAAAAAGTCCTCATACTTTTCCAAGTTAATAAATTGTGCTGCATTTTCCGCTGACTGAATGCCCTGCATACGAATCGTCCGTTCGATGGAAGCATTCGTATTCATATAGGTAAGTATCATAGTCGCAGTAAAGATCACGAACAAAATAATGAGCATCGTTAACGTCAGCCTTTTAGCGATTGTCATATGTTTAAACCTCCCTCTCTTTTTTGTCTGTTCATTTTGATGATCGATTCTCGCTGTATAGATGGAGAATGACAACTCAATAGTATTCCGTTATGACTAACCTATTCAAAAATGAATACATATACTTTAGCGTATCTTCATTTCCCAGCTTCCATTGAGATCTTCATCCTCCCGTTTTTAGGTTATTCAATACCGTTGATGCAGTTTTCATGCCAGGGTTTCTAGATTTTCCTGTTTAGATTCAAAAATGATAGAAATCCGCCGATGTGTGGTACACTAAACGTAGATTGGCTTAAAGGAGAGTTTTTATGGCAAATACACATACCTTCTCAAAAGGGGAAGAAATTGCAAATTCCATCACACATGGCGTGGGCGCTTTACTGAGCATCGCTGCTCTTGTTTTATTGATTGTCTACTCCTCGTTATACGGAACGGCTTGGCATGTGGTAAGTTTTACGATTTTCGGATCAACGATGCTCATTCTTTATTTATCCTCTACACTCGTACACAGCTTTCCTGAAGGAAAAGTCAAAAATATCTTTGAAGTGTTCGATCACTCGTCGATTTATTTTTTCATCGCAGGAACTTACACTCCGTTTCTGTTTCTAGCAGTAAAAGGGACACTTGGCTGGACTTTGTTCGGCATCGTCTGGGGGCTCGCAGTGTTTGGAACCGTGTTTAAATGCTTTTTTGTGAAACGGTTTCTAAACACTTCTACCCTTCTGTACGTGCTAATGGGGTGGCTCATCGTTTTTGCGTGGGACACTCTCGTTCAAAACCTTTCGTCCCGCAGTTTGGCTCTTTTAGTCACCGGCGGCATTTTATATACACTCGGTGCCATTTTTTATGTATGGCGTGGATTTAAATACCACCATATGATCTGGCATTTGTTTGTTCTTGGCGGCAGCATCACTCACTTTTTCGCCGTGTTTTATTTACTTCCATCTGTTTAAAAAGGGACACAAGAAAGAACTGAAAAAACCTATTATAAAATACACAAAAACGCTCAGGGTATTATCGCTCTGAGCGTTGATTGTCTTATTGAATGCGTTCGTTCATTAAAAAAGATCGAAGTTAACTCCAAAAATTGATTTTATTCTCCTAACCATCTTTTAATATGTTTATCAAAATTTTCAACTCCTCCTGCAAAGAGTCCTATTCTTGTTTTAACACATAATTACGATTCTCCTTTATTTAATACATGCCTGTCGATTTCTGTCGCGATAACCTATTTAAAAAACACTGTCCGTCTGTTGAATTATATTTTAATATACTATTATTAAAATAAATTCCCAGCTATTATATAATATTCAACAGGAGGGATACGAATGGAAATAGCAATAGAGGAGAAATTAACGTTTTCAAGAGGAATAAAAGATTGTATTCCGACGCTTTTAGGATACATAAGCATTGGATTTGCGGCCGGGATGATCGGTGCGGCTTCTGGCTTGTCTGTTATAGAGGTTGCGTTCATGTCGATTTTTGTTTATGCCGGTGCCGCTCAATTTATTATTTGTGGGATGCTTGCAGTCAACAGCCCAGCATCGGCTATTATTTTTACGACTTTCATCGTCAATTTACGGCATCTTCTTTTAAGTGCAACACTCGCTCCACATTTTACCAAATATTCACTATGGAAAAATGCAGCGATCGGCACGCTCGTCACAGATGAATCTTTCGGCGTGGCTGCAGGAAGAATTTTTAACAACAAACCCGTAAACGACCGCTGGATGAATGGGTTAAATATTACTGCTTACACGACATGGATCGCTTCTTGTGTTGCAGGAGCGATCCTTGGAAAGTGGATTTCAAATCCAGAAAAACTCGGTTTGGATTTTGCTTTAACCGCTATGTTCATCGCCTTGCTCGTTTCACAGCTGGAAAGTGTAGAAGCTGCAAAATTAAAGCACTATATTACGCTCATTTTGCTAATGATTGCCTCTATGTATATGTTTTCAACTTTCGTTTCAGTTGATCTGGCTGTGATTTTCTCGACGGTACTCGTTGCTACGATTGGTGTGGTGATGGATAAATGAGCGCAAATATGACTGTTCTTCTTATCCTTGCCGGGTGTGCCATTGTAACATGGATTCCGCGTGTCGTTCCCTTTCTCATTGTCCGTAATTTACAGCTGCCAGATGCCGTCATGAAATGGCTCTCATTTATTCCTATCTGTATTTTTACTGCCTTAATTATAGGAGGGATGATTGAAAGTAGAGACGGCGGGCTGCCGGTGATTAACTGGCAAGTGTCAGCCGCATTCATCCCGACATTATTGATTGCCTTGTGGACAAAAAGCCTGTTATTGACCGTGATCTTTGGTGTTGTTGTGATGGCATTATTGAGAAACTTTGTTTAAAAGAGCCGCGGCGCGAAAAACAGAATATGAATAGAAAAAGCGTGTTTTGAAAAAAGATTGATCAAAACACGCTTTTCATATATTCAATTAAACTGTTCTTTTATAGATAAGCTTGATCATTTTTTGATCCTTTCTTAAACTCCTCAATAAAAGCTAGTACCTCATCCTCTTTCGTTGCCCATGATGTTACGAGGCGAATGGCCGAATGATCTGCATCAACCTTTTCCCAAATATGAAACGAATACTTACTTTGAAGTTTGGTAATAAGTGCATTGGGCAGAATTGGAAATAGTTGGTTTGACGGTGATTGGGTCAGGAATGAAATATTGGCATTGTTCATTTCTTCTCTTAGCATTTCTGCCATCTTATTTGCATGCGTGGCCAAATCAAAAAAGAGATTGTCTCTGAATAATTCAAGAAACTGAATACCGAGAAGCCTTCCTTTTGCTAGAAGCCCGCCTTTTTGCTTAATATGGTAGCGAAACTCCACCTTTAAAGAATCACAACAAATCACTAAAGCCTCTCCAATAAGTGCTCCATTCTTGGTTCCGCCAATATAGAAAGCATCGACAAGTGCTGGAAGATCGCTTAACGTAAGGTCGTTTTCTTCTGAACAGAGGGCTGACCCGAGCCTTGCCCCATCCATATACAATATGAGATTATTTTCACGGCAGAATTGATGCAGCTGCTGTAGCTCGCTCTTGCTATATATTGTACCTATTTCAGTCGAATTAGATATGTATACCAGCTTGGGCTTTACCATATGCTCGTCCGGGTGTCCGTCAAGTGCAGCTTTCACATGAGAAGGAGTTAGCTTCCCATCTTCGGTTTCAATCGACAGTATTTTATGACCTGTCGCTTCAATTGCTCCCGTTTCATGTCCGAGTATGTGACCAGTACTTGCTGCTATAGCTGCCTCATGAGGTCTTAGAAAAGCTGAAATCGCCGTTAGATTTGTTTGTGTTCCTCCAGCTAATAAATGAACATCTACATTAGCACGCCCTATTCTTTCTTTTAAAAAGTTAATGGCTTTTTGGGTAAATTGATCTCTGCCATAGCCATCCTCTTGTTCAAAGTTAGACTCCACTAAAGCCTGCAATATTCTTGGATGTGCGCCTTCGCTGTAATCGTCCTTAAAGCTGTACATTTGCTTGCTCCCATCTTCATTTTTTATTTTCATAGTAACGAGGTTGTTAAAAAATTGGTTTCTCAAAGACATTGGCTCAATATTTAACCCTCAAGGATTAAAGGAATGAAGTTGTTTATGCCAACGACAAATTAAATGAATCTGAAAATTCCCACTTTCTCTAAGCTCAAAAAAAATCCTTTATACTGAAAAGACAGGTGATTTCTTTCCAAATCCAATACAAAGGATCGCACCCATGGACAAGAATACACTAATCTCTTCATTGGGTAAATGGGCTTCTCTTATTAATTCCGAAAAATTTAAAGAGGAAATGATGAAAGCCAGGCAGGATAAGTACGTCAACTTCACTGTTCCTCTTTTTTGATGAATTAATGGGGGTTTAAGGAACCACGAATATTGAAATATTTAGTATTGGAATGGGTGTCATTCTGCTTTCAATTATAGCTTTCCCGAACGAGAAAACCCACCAAGGGCATAGCCCGCCTTTAGGCGTGGGATGATAGTGAGGTCGGTCAAGGGATGGCTTCTGCCATCTTAATTGACCGAAAGGTACACTAAACCAATTGCATATCTCTATTCTTTGCTATATGGTGAATATATAATAAGAAGGGGGTGAAAACATGTACCTTACGCAAAGCAATCAAATACGAGGTCTTTCAAAAGAACAATTTCAACAACTTAGAGAAATGTGCCACTACGCAAAGAATCTATACAACGTTGGACTATACAATATTCGTCAACATTACTTTGTAGAAAAAACATTTTTAAAGTATGAATCAAACTACCATGTTTCTAAAACGAATGAAAACTACAAATTACTTCAAGCAGGGGTTTCTCAACAAATTTTGAAAGTGGTAGACCGTTCTTTTAAAAGCTTCTTTAATTTGATTAAAAAAGCTAAAAAAGGTGAATATCGTTTTCAAGATATTAAAATGCCTAGCTATTTAAAGAAAGATGGATTGTTTAATCTCATTTTCTCTACAAATGCCATTAATATTAGAGATGGCTTCTTTCGTGTAGCTGTTTCAAATACCTATAAGAAAGAGAATCCAAATCATAAAGACATCTTGATTCCTTTCCCCTCACGTTTAGAGGGTAAAAAAATTAAAGAGGTTCGGATTGTTCCTCGTAACAACGGACAGTTTTTCCATATTCAATATGTGTATGAACAACCTGCTGAAACAAAAGAATTAGATTTTAACAAGGCGTTAGCGATTGACATTGGGCTTGGTAATTTAGCTTCTTGTGTTGATATAGACGGGGCACCCTTTTTAGTGGATGGAAAAAAACTCAAATCAATGAACCGTTTGTACAACAAAGAAAAAGCTAGACTGCAATCTATCGCTATGAAGCAAGGGCTGAAATACACTAAACGAATGGATTCATTAACGTTGAAACGTAATAATCAAGTAAATGATTACATCAAAAAGAGTGCAAGAATCATCATTGACTACTGTTTAGAAAACAAAATAGGCAATCTAGTCATTGGCTATAATGAAGATTTCAAACGTAATATCAACATCGGTAAAAAGAACAATCAGCAATTTACACAAATTCCTTTTGGAAATCTTCGGGAACAACTATCGAATCTTTGTGAGCGTTATGGCATCTTTTACAAAGAACAAGAAGAATCCTATACAAGCAAAGCTTCATTTTTCGACAACGATAAACTGCCAAATTGGAATCCAACCGATGAAAGTAAGCATGGTTTTAGTGGAAAACGTATTAAACGTGGGCTATACTGCACATCAACTGGATATAAATTCAATGCTGACATAAATGGAGCTTTAAACATTCTGCGTAAAAGTAACTTGCTGGATACAAGTATCCTACAAGCTAGAGGGCGCTTGGCTCGTCCATTAAGAATAAGGGTTAATTAACCACACTTCTTATAAAGAATCCCACTCGTTTCACCGTAAGGTGTAGAGCTTGCCCCTTTAGGGGTGGGAGAAGTCAAATTAACGGTAGTAATAGATATAATACATTTGTTGAAGTAACGGGTTCGACAGCGGAAGTAAATAACTAAAGCCGATGATTCTACTTATCATAAGAAAGATCGGCTTTTTAGCTATTATTTATTTTTTTTAGTTTAACTTCTTGTTTGAATATGCCGCATGATAGACTGAGCATCCTCTCCTACCCCTTGAAGAAGCGCGGAACCGCGGCGATGCTGCCAAGGCAGGCCCAAAAAGTAAAGACCAGGTATTTCTGTCTGACCTCTATGATGGATGGGTTTTCCTATATTATTAAGCACCCCTTCAATATTAAGCCAGCTGTAATCAGATATAAAGCCAGTGGCCCAAATAATATTTTGGACTTTAAGAGTAGACTTATCTTCAAAATGAATGACTGTTTCACGGCTATGTACAGTTCTATTCTTAAGAATGATATGACCATTTTGAATGGCTTTTTTTAATTCAGATCCGAAAATAGGATCTCCTTTTTCCTGTATTTTTCGGCCAATCCAAGAATCATGGGAAGCTTTTAATATTCCCGCTTGATCAAACCACCAAAAAATGCTTTTGTTTCCTATTTTCAATGGAAGAAACTTTATTTTTTGACTGACTGATAAATAAGTTTCCCTTTCTTGAGACAGTTCAACAGCAATTTGCGCTCCGCTATTTCCCCCGCCGACAACTAACACATTTCCTGATTGGAGATGGGCTGGATTTTTATATTGAGAAGAATGCAGTTGAAGAATATCGGGTGATAAAACATTCGCAAAATCAGGAACCCTAGGCTTCTGAAAAGGACCTGTTGCAATAATTACATTTGCGGCTTGGAATTCTCCCCAATTCGTTTCAATGTAAAAGGCGCTGTCTTTCTTTTGAACACGTGTCACCTCGGTTTTCAGCTGAATAGGCAGCTGAAAACTTTCTGCATATACCTTCAGGTAATTCGCTATTTCATCTTTTGTCGGAAATCCTTGTGGATCGCCTTTTAATATCAAGCCGGGTAAAGTACTGTACATTCTTGGTGTAAATAAAACTAAAGAGTCGTATCTCTTGCTCCATTCAGTGCCCACTTCCACATTTTTATCTAAAATGATAAAGGACTTTCCTAGTTTCTTTAAATAATACCCCATTGCCAATCCAGCTTGTCCGGCCCCGATCACAACCGTATGATAAGTGGACCTATTCATCTTACTCTCCCCTTCCTGCATCTAATCTTTTATCAATAACAAAAAAAGCTTATCTTTGATCGGTTTTTTCTCAAAAATAAGCTTTAAACATATTTAGTGGAATTCCTTTAAAAAACTAGTCGTTTGAATACGTTCTCTCCGCTTCTAAATGACCGGAACGCTTGACTTTCGTTTGTAAATAGTTCTCATTAAATTCAGAGGTATCCCCCCATAAAGGTACTCTGCCGGATACTGGCAGACCAGCATTCTTCAACGCTTCTAGTTTTCTAGGATTGTTCGTTATAAGTGTCACCGGTTTTGAGCGTAATGCTTTTAATACCTCAATCGCTTCGTCATAATTTCGGGAGTCATCTACAAAACCAAGGTCTATATTGGCATCCACTGTATCATAGCCGTTTTCTTGAAGGATATAAGCCATCGCCTTGCTGAATAAGCCAATCCCTCTGCCTTCATGGTTCGCTAAATAAAATAAGGCACCTGTTCCATGTTGTGTAATCATCTTCATAGATTGTTTCAGCTGATAGCCGCAATCACATCGCTTACTTCCAAATATATCTCCTGTATGGCAGATCGAATGCATTCTGATCATTGCATCCTCTTCCCCTTGAAAATCCCCGTATACTAAAACGCTTGATTGTTGAAATGAAGCGAGATTCATAGAAGATAGACTATCAATCAGCCGATCGTAATCTTCTGTTACTTCATCACATTGCAGCCAGCAATACCATTGAAATACAATTGTTTCTCCGTATAGATTCACCGGAAGACGAATCGGTCCAACTAAATAAATGGCGCCTTCATCCCTTTTAATTAATTGGATTTTATCTTCTAGAATGGACAAAACTTTGGATTTAAGCTCTAGTTGCGCCATGCTGTCATCTCCTCTTTACTAAAAAACTGTATATGCATTCTCATAAGTTGTTTTCTAATACGAATATTATTTATCCACAAGATAACAAAATTCGATATAGCTTGTCAATTTTATTTCACGCTATATCTATCAATCTCTCCATTTAAAAAAAGCAGTGAAAAAAACCGCTCCATACGTCATTAAATAATGAACACATATGGAGCGGCCTCTTTTCTGTTACTTCGCCTGCATTTCCCGGATTTTTCGATCTCCCGGAAGCCAAAGAGCGCTAATACCGAGGAGCGGCAAGAAACTAGCCACAATCATAATAAACTTTATACTAAAACTGTCAGCTAATACACCAAAAACGACTGATCCGATTGCTCCCATTCCGAAGGCAAGACCAACGATCAAACCAGAAGCCATTCCAATTTTTCCGGGAAGCAATTCTTGTGCGTATACAACCGATACACTAAAGCTTGATAGCAAAATAAAGCCGATTAACAGAAAGAGCGGCAGAACAGCGGCCAGCGGTACATACGGAAGAACCGCTGCGAGCGGTGCGGCTCCCAGCATAGAAAAAACGAGCAGATTCTTTCGGCCAAATCGATCAGCCAGCGGTCCGCCGAAAAACGTTCCGGCCACGCCAGCAGCTAAATAGACAAATAAATATAACTGTGCATGTTTAATCGATAGTCCGTAATCCTCAATTAAATAAAATTGATAAAAGTTTGTGATCGCAGCTGCATACCAAGAACGCGCAAATACAAAAAAGATTAATAGAACCATTGCCCATTTGATACGCGTATGTAATTTGGCTGTTTTCGCAGCATGCTGACGCTTTTTTCTTTCAGACTGGCTAGCCAGTCTTTGCTTATACCAGGCAGAGACTTTCGTCAATAAAAGAGCTCCGCCGGCTGTAACCGCTGCAAACAATAATGCTCCTTTTTGACCGAGCGGCACGAAAATAAAGGCTGTAAAAATCGGAGCAAGCGATTGTCCGCCATTCCCGCCCATTTGATAGATTGACTGAGCAAGCCCGCGTTTGCTTCCCGCTGCCATAAAGGCCACCCGAGAACCTTCTGGGTGAAAGACAGCAGATCCTAAGCCGATAAACAAAACAGCAAACAGCAGCAAGTAAAAATTCGGCGACAGACCAAAAGTGATTACACCTAACATGGATAGCAGCATTCCAACCGGAAGCAAGTACGGCTGCGGCTTTCGGTCAGCGGCTGCTCCAAAGACAGGCTGCATAATCGAAGACGTCATGTTTAAGACGAAAGCAATCCAGCCAAGCTGGGCATAAGATAAGTCTAAGGATCGCTCAATAATCGGAAACATGGCAGGAACAACTGATTGAATCGAGTCATTAATGAAATGACCAGAACTGATGGCAAATAAAATACTGTAAGCAGTAGCCTGGGGCATATCTACTTTTTTTGCTGCACTCAACATTATTTATCCTTCCTATTCAAAAAGTAGTTAAGCAGCCTTCTATATTGATAGACATACTTAATTATACTATGCCCCCGTTACATCGTCACCAACCGATTTACCATCCCCATTACCTCTTTCTCTACATTGGAAAGCTTTCTTTTACTTTCATCCATTGATTCTCCCTTTACCGCAAAGTACATTTTCACTTTTGGCTCTGTTCCAGATGGACGCAGACAAAACCAGGAGCCATCGGCTAATGTAAACTTCAGCACATTCGCTTTCGGCAAATCAATCGGTGTTTTAACTCCTGTACAGGTATCCGTACACTCACTTGCCATATAGTCCTCGATCTCAACGACCGGTACACGATTTATTTTCTTAGGAGGTGCATTTCGGAACTTCTCTAAAATGAACGCAATTTTCTCTGCTCCCTCTTTCCTTTCCAACGTCAGAGAGTGCAGAGACTCTTGATAAAATCCATACTTCTCGAAGATTTCCATTACTCCATCATATAATGACTTTCCTTGCACCTTATAATAAGCCGCTACTTCTGCCATAAATACTGCTGACTGCACAGCATCTTTATCACGAACAAAATCGCCAATTAAGTAGCCACAGCTTTCTTCATACCCAAATAAAAACGTATGCTCACCCGTTTGTTCAAATTGCTTCATTTTCTCACCAATAAACTTAAACCCTGTCAGCGTATCGATCGTTAGGATACCAAAATCATCCGCGATCGCCCGGCCGATCTCTGACGTCACAATCGTCTTGAGCACCACTCCATTAGTAGGCAGCGTACCGTTTACCTTCTTTTGTTCAAGCAAATAATAAAGCATTAATGCTCCGGCTTGGTTGCCGGTCAAAACGACATATTCATTCTGATGGTTTTTGACCGCTATACCGAGACGATCCGCATCAGGGTCTGTTCCTATTAATAGATCTGCATCGATTTTCCTGCCATAACGGATCGCCAACTCAAACGCTGCATGTTCTTCAGGATTGGGCGAAGCCACTGTTGGAAAGTTGGGATCCGGCAGCTCTTGTTCCTTTACAACTGTGACATGCTCAAAGCCTCGTACTTCAAGTCCCGCCCGCACCAGCTTGTTTGCCGTACCATGCAGCGGAGTGAAAACGATAACGAGATCTTCCCCTGCTTTATGGATCACTTGCTGATTTAATCCAATTAATTTCATTGAGTTTATGTAAGCCTGATTTACTTGTTCACCGATATAAGTAAGAATCCCTTGCTCTAATAAATCCTGGTCCTCTGCTGCTTCAATTAATAGCTCGCTGCCCGCTTTTTGAACATAGTCAATGATCACATCAGTCATTGCAGGAGGAATCTGTCCGCCATCTTCTCCGTATATTTTCAAACCATTATACTCAGGAGGATTATGGCTTGCCGTAATTACTACACCCGCATAAGCCTGCAAATACCGTACCGCAAATGACAATACAGGTGTCGGACATAATTCATCGAATACATACGTTTGAATCCCATATGTCCCCACTGTTCTGGCCACTTCTAACGCAAACTGCGGGGACATATGACGTGAATCATAAGCGATGACCACACCCCGCGCCATCGCTTCCTTTCCCTGTTCCGCCACATACAGCGCAAGCCCTGCAGCTGCTTTCCTAACCGTATACCTATTCATCCGATTCGTTCCCGGTCCCAGTTCACCGCGCATACCGCCTGTACCAAACTCTAAATCTTTATAAAAACTGTCTTCCAGCAACCTTTCATCCCCTTGAATAGCGAGTAATTGATCCTTTAATGTTTCATCTAACGGTTCATAACTTAACCATTGTTTTACTTTTGTTTTCCAAGACATATACGCACTCCTTTTATACATTTATTAATATTGAAGAAGGCAGGGAAAATGTAAAACCCTATTTATTTGTTTTCCATTGATTTTATTTCAGATCTTTGTCTTTTTTTAACGTCCATGTTAAAATAAAACAGTTAAACTTCAGCATATTCTAAGGGTGATGAACATGTCTATAGGAGAACGAATCCGTGAACTTAGGATGAAAAAAGGATTATCATTGACCGAGTTGGCTAATCGGGCAGGTGTAGCTAAATCATACATCTCTTCAGTTGAACGCCAAATACAATTAAATCCCTCCATCCAATTTCTAAATAAAATATCTGCAGTATTAGGTGTCAATGTTCAGCAATTAATTCTTGAAGATGATCCTCAGGGCGAAGAGATGGACATAGAATGGCTTAAACTTGCTAGGGAAGCAATGGAATCTGGTGTTAGCAAAGAACAATTCAAACAATTTCTTGAATTTCAAAAGTGGCAAAAATCTAACAGTTCTGATTGAACAGGATTTCCCTTATGTACACTTTTGTATACCTCGTGCAGAGAAGTCCTAAGAAAATAACCTCATATAACATTCATTGGTCATCGTCTTTTTCTTGGATAGACAATGTTTTGCTTAATACTCATTGTTTTGTCCGTTGTCATTAACGTATTGAGCGCCCAAATTCGTATTTAATTTGTTTTTCTCTGTTTTGGATGTGAATATAATAAGTGGTGCCTGCTGCTCGACCCGCTGTACGTCCCACACCATGCCTTCAAATTTATTATGTGAACCATCGATCTTTAGTAATTGTTTCGTGTTTTCGGTCAATTGTACTTGCATTCCCGTAAAAAAATTACCTGAGCATTCATTTGGTATACTCATCGAACCTATTATTTCAATGCAATGAACACAATCATCCAGCGTTATATTTTCAAAACGATTAGCGTTAATCCAGCTATACGCTCCTTTTTGCGGATTTTCTGCTTTTAGTTGAATTCCTGTTTTAAAACCAATGATTGATATATTTTTAAAGTTCACAAAACTAATATTGTGCCACGGGCCTTTTGCATAGAGAGCAAGGGCTGTTCCTTTGTAATTCCTGATTTTATTGATGAGCGTCATGTTTTCAATACGGGTTTTATTAGCAGCGTCAAATTGCTCGGTTCCTTTCAAAGAAATCACTTCCGACTGAAAGGAGGGGCTCATGATTTGAATCGTTCCGTTTGTAATAACGGCATCCTTCTCCACACTCATTACTCGAAAATCCCCCTGAACCTCCAGTACCGTGTTTTGTCCAAACTCCACTTTTACCCCTTCCTTTACAGTAAATCCTGATTGAAGAACATACTTTTTATTAGCCTTGAACTTCACTTTTTCTTTTTTATGTGCAGCGCAAAAATCAATAGCTTTCTGAATCGCATCTGAATAATCTTTTGGCGGGTCATTTGTATTGATTATAAAGGACTCTACTGCCACACCGTTCTCTTCAGATGAAGGGTTAAGTGATGTAGATTCCTCATCATTGACATTCTTTTGAAACAGCAAGCAGAAGACAATACCTGCAAATATAATCGTAACAGTCCATCCTCTTCTTTTCATCTTTTGATTGATCTCCCCGTTTTGCTTTTCCTCATTTAGCTGACGACTTTATTACAGTACTGCACTACCTCATTCCATCCCATGTAAATGCGGCAAATATCCTCTTCTACAAGATGTGTACCAGACTGAACTTCGATAAACTCTAAATCTGTGATTGCCTTAATTCCATGTTCCGATCCAACTGGGATATGCAGCACATCTCCTGCTTTTACGGGATAAATGATGCCGTTAAGAGCAAACTCTCCCAGGCCTTTAATGATGGTCCAAACTTCACTTCTGGCCATATGCTTCTGATAACTTAAGTTCTCATTTGCTGTTACACAGATTCGCTTAGTTAATACTTCTAATTCTTCATCCACTTTCGTGTAATCGAGCACACGGTACCAGCCCCAACGCCGTTCTTCGTACATTGGCCGCCGCTGAATTCCTTCTAACAACCCTTTCACTCTCGGACTCTCATTTTTATCGGAGATTAAAATACCGTCTGGACTAGCTGCAATGATGACATTTCTCACTCCCACTACTGTCACCGGAATACCTAACTCGTTGACAAGGTGGGTATTCTTACAATCATCGCTGACTACCCCATCTCCAATTTGATTGGTTCTCATTTCTTCTGTGAGTGTGTTCCATGTTCCAAGATCTTTCCAAAATCCGTTATATGGAAGGGCAACTACTTTGTCTGCCTTTTCCACTACTTCATAATCAAAAGATTTTTTTGGAAGCGATGAATACTGTTTATGTAACTCTTCATACTGAATCGGCAGACCTCTTTCTTCTAGTAAGGAAATAAGATATTCCAGTTTAAAAGCAAACACTCCTGTGTTCCATAAAGCATGCTTAGCAATTAATTCAGCAGCCTTCAGTTCAGATGGCTTTTCTTTAAAATAGCTGACTTCTATATATTCTTCTTGATTGCTTACTTTGCCAGGTACAATATAACCATATTTGGAAGAGGGGTACGTTGGCTCCACTCCTATTAAAGCAAGATCTGCCTGGGAGGACCGTAACGCTTCTTTTAAGTGCCCGAGTCTATGAAAAAAGCAGTCTTCAACGAATGGATCTACCGGAAGTACACCGACTACTTCCTGCAACCCTACTCCTTTAACACAATAAAGATACACAGCCGCAAGAGCAATGGCGGAGAATGTATCTCTTCTCTCCGGTTCGATAAGCAGAGGAACGTGCGGTCCTAGCTGATTGTGAATCATATCTACTTGTGTCTTGCTTGTAGCAATCAATGTAGATGACTGCAGACCGGCACGATCAAGCTGTTTCCATACTCTTTGAACCATTGATTCCATTTCACCATTTTTATTCTCAAGCACTTTTAAAAATTGCTTGGATCTAGAATCATTTGATAATGGCCAAAGACGTTTTCCCGATCCGCCCGACAATAGTATTAGTTCCATTTTTATTCCTCCGCTTCTGATTTTTTTGGATATTGCCGTTCATTTGACGTATAGGCAGCCACTAATTGATCCGCTACGATTTCTTCTGAAAAACGACTAGCCACAAAAACCCTTGCCCGCTTCGCTAATATTTCAGCATGCTGCTGATTTAGTAACAGCCGCTCCGTCTGCTCAATAAATTCTTCATTGTATTCACAAATGATTGCCTCTTCATTGTTTGTAAAGCCAATACCCGCATTCGTTACGCTGCTCATCACAATCGGGCATCCTAAAGCAGACGCTTCGAGTATTTTATTTTGTTGCCCTGCTCCAAAGCGGAGCGGGCAAACATACACAGCCGCTCTCCACTGCCAATGTCTAATATCTTCTACAAACCCGGTGACGGTTACGCCGTCCATTTTGTTCAGCTTTTGTACTTCCGCTGAAGGATTCGTCCCAACGATCCAGCATTCTAAATCAGGGGATGTTTTCTTTAATGGAAGGTAAATATCATTAACGAGCCTTACCGCCGCATCTACGTTTGGTGCGTAACTCATTGTTCCTGTAAACACAAGCGCTTTCTTTCTGCTTTCAACAAATTGATTCATATGGAAGTAAGATAAATCGATATAATTTGGTACTACATCCGTCTGCTTTGCCCTTCTAGAGTGCAGAAACTTTTTATCCATAGGGGAAATAATAATGGCTTTTGAGCATTGTTTTTTTATGAAAGCTTCGTATTTCTTCATCCTTCTGAGCTCTCCCCTGACAGCCCACTTTTCAAACAAATTTCTCGTCCACTTATACCTCCTTTCCAAATTGAGACTAATGGCATCAATGTAATCCACTATAACTGTTGAACCAGAAATGCTTATATTAGCAAAATTATGAAGTACTTTTGATTGAACATGGATCACGTCATAATGAAAGTGATGGGTCAATGTTTTGAGAAAAACCTCTAAAACCGGAAAAGAATGCAGAGACACACTTAATGGATAGCCTTTCAGAAAAAAGCTTTTAACAGCTGACCAATGATTGTTTTTCGTTTTTATTTTATATTTTTCCGTGTTGTCTCCGTTGACCATAGAGGCAGCACAGCACAAATAAGCTTCGTCCTTTTCTTGAAACAAACAATGAACAATGTGTCCTTTTTTTAGTAAGCTTTTCATTTGCTGAAACGCTCTCACTTGATCCCCTTTTCCCGGCACTTTCGGCTTTCTATGTGTGATGAATAAAACCTTCATTTCATGAATTCCCCCTTATTGGCCGGCAGCGCGATATTGGTTCAGCAACTGTAACAGCTGCTTTTCTCTTTGAGCGTTTTTTTCTTTTACACCGCTGGCTTGCTCTCGCTGAAAAATGACCCGGATCGTTTGTAATAAAATCTTTACATCTGCGATAAATGAATAATGACGGATATACATTAAATCAAACCGCAGTTTATCTTCCACGGCGGTTGTGTATTTTGCCATTACTTGTGCCAGACCAGTCAGTCCGGGTTTCACAGCCATTCTGTAAGCATAATCAGGCAGTTGCTGCTGAAATTGATCAATGAAAAACTTCCTTTCAGGTCTTGGTCCGATGAGACTCATCTCCCCTTTGAGAACATTGTATAATTGCGGCAGTTCATCGAGACGCGAAGCGCGAATGATCCTGCCGATTGGCGTAATCCGCGGATCCTGCTCTGCTGCCAGCACCGGCCCTGTATTTTTTTCGGCATCCTGCACCATGCTCCTAAACTTGTACATTTGATAGGGCTTTCCGTTCCTGCCAAGCCGTTCCTGCTTGAAAAAAATTGGCCCTTTAGAAGTGAGCGGAATCATGATACATAAAAAAATAACAAAAGGACTAGTAACGATTAAGACGGTTACAGCTGCAATAAGATCGAATGTACGCTTCAACGCACGCTGGGCAGCAGTAAGCCCTGCGGGAGAAACAGAAAATACTAGCATGTCATCCACTTGCTCGTAAACGGAGCCGCTTACAAATACTTCATACATTTCAGGCACAATTAGAACTTCTTTTCCCTGCTTTACACATAGGCCGATCACTTCATTTTTTTGCTTTTTATCGATTGAATGAGCAATAAGCACAATGTCGACTTCTTTTAAGCTGCTTTTTAATTTGTTTTTTTCTCTCAAAGGTAAAAAGCCGCTAATCGTAAACCATCCTTTGCTATGGGAAAGTACTTTATCTGCCAGTGATAAACCACTTTCTTCATTTTCGCTGATAATCAATACCTTTTTCTCTCCATGAATGGCTTTTATGACATGCCAAATAACAAAACGGCTCATGATAAATGGAAGAATTTGAATGAAAAAAGCGAGCATAACAACTTTAAATGAAATAATATCCAGTGGGTAAGCAATAACAGCAGCCACCATCAAAACAGCCAATGTTCCGAGCGATAATACGATCGTATAGATCACTTGCTGAAAACTTTTTCTTTTCCATTCTGTATAAAAATCAAATAAATAGAAAATAGTGAGTATGGCTGCCGATATCCAAGGCGCCGCATGTATGTAATGGCTGGGAACAAAAGAACCATCAAGCAGCCGGCAGGCAATGAAATAACTAAAATGCACGAAAGCAAGATCGAATAAAATAAGGAGCATGTTATAAATGCGTCTTTCTCTCCCCTTGTTCATTAGAAATCTCCTTTACCATTCTTTATAAAGAACAGCATAACCATAAATATCCCTCTATTTTTAAACATGTAAGTACTCCTTCATTGTAGAAGTGATCATTTTTTCTAAAGAGAAGTGTTTCTGAACTCTATCACGGGCACGCTCGGCTATCTCGTTCCTCAACTGTTGATCCTCCTTTATCGCTGCTATATGCCGGCAAAAGTGATCGACTGAATAGTCTGATACAAGGCGGCCGAATTCATGGCTCTTGATCGCTTCTTTAATTCCGCCTGTATCAATGGCGACAACAGGGGTGCCAACAGCCATTGCCTCAAGAATAACTAATGGAAATACTTCCCGGTGGGAGGTCAAAACGAGTATATCCATTTCCTTAATAAAGCTTTGAGGATTCTTCACTTCCCCTATCATTTGCACGTGATGAGTCAGATTCAACTCGTCAATCATTTTACGAATGGTTGAATATTGCGGACCGTCTCCCCCTATATAAAATTTAATTTTCGGATCATGCTTCAAGCGGCTAGAAATCTGTAAAAATAATTCGTGATTCTTTTCTGGAGATAATCTCGCTAAAATTCCGACTTTGCAAACGTCATTTTTTTCTTTTTGATGATAGGTGAACTGCTCCAAATCTACCCCGTTGTAAATCGTTGTAATCTTATTCGGCTGCACACCTAGTTGAAAAAGATTCTTTTGTTCATCCTTACTTACCGTAATAATTTTTGTCACGTGCTTATTTAATAGATGAGTAAAAGCGTATCTAAAACGCTTTTCTATCATTGTTGCATTGTGCTTTGTATAAATAATTTTAAACTTTTTTTTCGCCATTTTTTGAACCATCACGGCGTATAGAACCATGCGTAAGCTATTCGCATGAATGATGTCAATCTTGTATTTCATTACTTTTCTTTTGATCATGAGGAGATTAGCCAGATGGTTACGACGAGACATTGGAATAAAATGATGTTTATTGTTGATTTGTTCGTAAAGCTCACCGCTGCCCGCTGCTGTATAAAAGACAAGATTAGGGTGCCTCAGTTGATTTTCTAATTTGCAAAAGTAAGACTCTGCTCCTCCCATCATTAATTTATCCGTCATTAACAAGACATTCATGTTTATGAATCTCCTTTCCCTCTTGTTTTGTTGTGAGCTGTTTCCTTTCCTCCTTCTGTAAAATAGCGGACAGAATAGCTAAATACAGAAAGAACACTTCGTTAATGATTAAAGATAAGGACATGATTTGCAGGAAAAAGGCAATAAATGATAAAAATAAATACGGTTTTTCCTTCATTAAACGACGATTCATCAGCTGGATGACAACAAGGAGAAGAAAAGTGAAGTATAAGGAGAAGCCTAATAAACCGGACTCTGATAAAATCTGTAAAAAGGTGTTATGTGTGTACAAACCTTCTCCATAATACACTTTGTTATATTCAATAAAATTATCTGCTCCTATTCCCATAAGAGGGTTTGACAAAAAGTACTCCCAAGCCCTGCTCCATAATTCAAAGCGTCCACTTCCCCCGTCGCTGGAAAAGTCCTCTATTCTCGCTTCAAGCATTTGACCAATATCAAACTTCATGATGGATGCCGTCATATAGCCAGCCGCTGAGCAAACACCCCCTATGGTTACCAAAGTTTTCCACCTTGTGGCAGGACTGCTTATGACCAGATAGAGCAAAACCATCAGGATCATGGCTAACAGGCCTCCTCTTGAAAATGTCAAGATACTTGTCACTAGACATAAGAGGAACCCCGCTTTATTTCTCCAGCTTTTCATATTCGTTAAAAAGTACGCAATGAAAAGGGTATTGTAAAAAATATAAAGATTAGGGTCTTCCAGCAAGCCGATTAACCTTGGATACTCTCTATCTAACAGCACACCGTAGCTAGAAATCATTTCTCCCTGCTCTTGAGATGCAAGGCTTTTCAAACCGATCACATATAGGACAAGACTGACAGCGTTAAATAACAAACCCGCTTCGGCTATTGCCTTTTGTATAGCGTGTTCTGAATACTGGCTTAAAATAGACTTTAAGATAAAGTAACAGAAAAGGAGCAAAACGATTCCTAGCGTAATACGAATACTAGCGAGAGGATACATCGAAAAAGCCCCCGTGAAACTATAAAATAAATAAAACAACAACAACATAACCTCAAAAAAATACAATGTTTGAAAAGAAAAAACAGCAAGATGAAAACACAAAAAGAATAGTAAAAAAAGCATGTAAGGTTTAAGAGAAAATCCGATATATACGTTGTATTTACTCAACGTAAAGAGGAAAAACAGTAAGAACAGACCGGTGCTGCGCTGCGTCTGGCCAGTGTCATGAAGAAGTTTCATTTTTCACCTCTCGTTCCGCTGCGCTGTGCTTTTTACGAGTCATCCCCGTTAACTTTTGTGTTAACTCTGAATCCGCCGCTAGGATGACGAAAAGACAAAACAAATGTAGGGCAGCGGCAAGGACTGGCCGAGCGGGAGCAAAGTATGTAAAGACGGAAAACAAAACAGCAAATGAACCAAGATAAGGAAACAACACTTTTATTGCCAAAGTTTTTCTCGCTGGGTTTAACAGCCAGAAACCAGCCAAGGAAAGAATCTCGACAGACACACCGGCGAAAGCCGCTCCTTCTATCCCGTACTGCCCGCTCAAAAAAATATAAAACCCCACCCCTCCAGCGACAGCGGCTGCCTGGACAATCGTGCGGCGTGATTGCAAATCTTTTGTTGTCAGCCCGTCAGCCAAAGCCACGTTTATACTTTGCAGCACGAGCAGAAAAGACAATACTCGTAAAGCGCTGGCCGCAAACATCCACTTCTCCCCGAACAGTGACCCAATGATCATCTCTGGCATGTAATACAAGGGAATCGTCATCGCCATGCCGGTTAACCCCATCAGTTTAATCTGGACCATATGTAGCTGCAAATGCTCTGTCATTCCTTTATTGTTATAACTTTTAAACAAAGCTGGATAGAAAGCTCCTGCCAATATGCCGGGAATTTGGTACAAAGCAGAAGGAATCCGATAAGCGACAGCAAAAAAACCAACCTGTTGTAACGTTAACGTCTTTTCTAGGATAATCGGCCCCAGCTGCGGCAGAATAACGATCAATAATCCGCTGATAATAAAGGACAGAATATTTTTCAGCAGTTCCTTATGAAACACACTTTTAAAACAGATCACTACTCGTTTGCTCATTAAATATATTCCGCCCATTCCTGCGAGCAAATAGGAACAGCCGTATAAAAAACATACAACGTTCGGCTGCAGTGAAAAAAGCATGCCCAATGAGATAGAAACAACAAGAAGTACAGCCGAGCAAATGCGGATCATCCCTAAATGCTGCATTTCCTCCACCAGTTGAAAATAGGTGATACTAATACTTTGCATAGCTAACCCTGTTACCATTGGAAAAATTAAACAATACATAATTTTTACTAAATCCGGCTGATTCTGATAAAGCAGCTGGATAAGGAAAAAACCCGCTGCAAATGTAATGCCTAATAATACGACGCGGATTTTAATATAGGAAGAAATAACAGCTGATAAATGAATTCCTTTTTTCGATCCTTCCCGAAGTACGCCGACGCTTATTCCTGCATCCGTGAAATAGCCCATAATCAGTGCAAATGCCAGCGCAACACTAAGCATCCCATAACTGTGGGATTCAAGATAATGTGCGAGAAGTATGAGTGTCAGAGCATTTAAGCCGCTAGAAAAAGCGGTGCTATAAAACAAATGAAACACATTTTTACCAATCGAGTTCTTTCCTCCATTACCCATCCATCATCACCTGCATTACTTCAACTTGTTTGATAAATCGCTCCTAAAATACAACTGCCCGCTCTTTCTAACATCTTTTTAGCTTTCAGGGCATCTTCTTTTTTCGTTTGGTTCGCTTGAATGACAAGAATTACACCGTTACAAGCCGTTGAAAGAATTTGAGCATCTGCCACTTCTAAACATGCTGGAGCTTCTAAAATAACAACATCATAATCGTTCTGCCATACATGAATGAATGACTTGAACCTTTCTAAATATTTGGGATAGATAGGAAAGGGACCGGCGGGCAGAACGTAGAGATGTTGAATAAATACTTCACTAGCCGCTCCTTCTTCGCCCATTAATACATTGCCCAGTCCTGTCATGTTGTGAATCTCAAATAATTTATGCAAAGCCGGTTTTCGGAAATTGCCATCGACAAGCAGCACTTTTTTCCCGGTTTCAGCGAATGAACTAGCCAGCTTGGAGGAAACAAGCGGCTGAAGTTCATTTTCTTCAGGAGAAGTGATCATTAATACAGGCTTTTCATAATGGAAGGCCTGCTGGATATGCGATCGAACGATTCTCATCTGCTCTGTATTTTTCCACTTTTCAGGAAATTGTAGTTGCTCGATCCGCTTGGTTTGTCTTTTCCTTAGCATGGACCTCTCTCCTTTCTTTGTCGTCATAAAAAGGGATCTCCCGTCTGCTTTTTCGGATTTTTGCCTTGTCAGAAAACTCCCCCAAAAGCGGCACATCGAGCAGATCTTCCACTGTTTTCTCACTTTTTATCGAGTCATCTAATTGTTCCCGAACGACTGCCAGACCGACTCCTGAGAACATCCCCACAATAAGAGCAATTACCAATGCAGCAGCGATATTGTTTTTTTCTATTAAATCGTCACTTTTTTCCAAAATTTTCGCCCCATCAAACTTCAAAAGAGTGTTCATTTTTTCGATAGATATAAAAACGGTAGTCTTTGCAATCTTTCTAGCCAGCTCCGCGTTCTGATCTTTAGCAGTAATCGTAACAATTTGGGAATCCTTATTATTTTCAATGAATAGTTTTTTTTCTAAAGGCGTGTCATGTAAGCCGAGTTCTTTTTTCACTGCATCTAGAACGATCGGGCTCTTAATAAAGTCGATAGAGGAAGCCATCATTCTTGGAATTTTTTGTGTTTCTTCATAAGAATTTTCTCTATCCGTGTTATGCAAA
Organism: Bacillus lumedeiriae; assembly: GCF_044891285.1. Taxonomy (NCBI): domain Bacteria; kingdom Bacillati; phylum Bacillota; class Bacilli; order Caryophanales; family Bacillaceae; genus Bacillus; species Bacillus lumedeiriae. The sequence goes on along the minus strand of NZ_JAUIYO010000014.1, from coordinate 22,405 downwards.
TCACCTATTAAAATATATTCCTTCGCCTCATACACCGGCTTAAAAAGAAAGAGAATAATAACACCAGTCATAAGCGTGACAATAGTCATCGTCATACTGATCATGATGATTCTTTTTTTAATCAAATAAAAAAAATCTTTGATTGTCAGCCCTTCCTGCACAATAATCCTCCTTTCTTTCTTCAGCTTGATGCGATCATTTCTTTTTGATAAAAGCCGATCGTTTCTTTTAAGCCGTTTGTCAATGAATAAACGGGCTTCCATTTCAGCACATGTGCTGCTTTTTTATTTGATAAGCAACTGCTTTTAATGTCACCTTGCCGCTCATGATCAAAAACAGGTGAAATATCGCTGTAAGTAATTGCTTTTAATTCATTAACAATATCCAAGATGGACGTTTGTTTTTCCGTACTAATATTCATGATTTCATTTTCTCCCTTCGTTAAAGCCGCTACATTTGCTTTTGCTACGTCTTTCACGAAAATAAAATCCCTCGTTTGGGTTCCGTCTCCGAAAATGTGGAGCGGTTGATTCGTTAAAAGCCGCTCAATAAAAGTAGATACGACACCCGCTTCTCCATTTGCATCTTGTTTCATGCCGTAAACATTGGCATAACGCAAAATGGTATACGTCAAACCATGAATGTCAGAAAACATTTTAATATAGGATTCTGCAATCTTCTTTGATAATCCATAAAAAGAAATAGGCTTGACGCCATGCTGTTCATCAATCGGTAAATACTTTGGACTGCCATATAAAGCCGCAGTGGAAGAAAAAATTAGTTTTTTCACATGATGTTTCACACAGCACTGCAGCACATTAATCGTAGCTAAAATATTCTCTTCACCGTCTTTGAACGGCGCTTGAAGTGACTTAGATACAGATACTTGAGCGGCCAAGTGGATGACACAATCGGGTTGAAAATCCGAAAAAATGTTATCGAGCCCTCGCTTTCTAATGTCTTCTTCATAAAAGTCTGCTTCTAGAGGAACCTGACTTCTTTTCCCAGAGGACAAATTATCCACTACCGCTACTTGATGATGCTGCAAAAGCAATTCCTCTGTAATATGTGAACCAATAAATCCGGCCCCTCCTGTGATCAATACCTTCATCATCTTCTTCCTTTCCTAATTAAATCACTCGAAAGCAATGAGATCGCAATCAGCATCTTGCTTTCCTTTCTATTTTTTACAGAGAACAAAAAACCAATGGTTGTTCTTTATAAAGAACATATAATTTATAGAGATTATAGCATATTATTTCTTTTGCAATAATGGAGCTTTAGCACCATTTTGTTCTGTATAAAGAACGAAATTTCATTGTTATATATAATAAAACCCCTAATATACGCTATAATGAATCAAAATGATCAAGGGAGTGTACTTATATAATAGAATGCCAGATTAAAGAGTCACATAAGAAAAAGAAGGATTTTCTTACATCATAGACACATAACTGATTGGCTGGAGATCATAGACAGATTGGACCTCCAGTCATACAGGAAGATCAAATTAGTCTTATGTACCTAGGAAAAGATAGGTTTATCTATTCCAATTTATTGTATAATTGTTATAAATTAAAACTATATATCCAAATAAAGGAATATCTAAAGAAAAGGAGGAAACTTCGTGCCTAGGGAAACCATTTTACTCGTTGACGATGACCCGGATATACAAGAAATCCAAAAGCTCTATTTAGAGAAAGAAGGATTCCATCTCATATTTGCCGGCGATGGAAAAACAGCCATTCAACTAACTAAGCAGCAAAAACCAGAACTTATTATATTGGATGTTAACCTGCCTGATATGGATGGATTTGAAGTGTGCCAGCACATACGGAACCTGACAAATGTCCCGATCCTTTTCTTAAGCGGCAGAGAGGGAGATTTCGAACAGATTCTAGGTCATCGGATTGGCGGGGATGATTATATTATAAAACCCTTTAGTCCCAGCATTCTAGCAGCTAAAGTGAAAGCGCACTTACGCCGTTATCGTGATTTAACTGATTATACTAAGACAGTAGACATTACTGCTAAACAAAAAATAATTACATTCGGGGACTTGATCATCGAAAAAGAAAATTGTGTTGTGAAGAAAAATGGGGCACCTCTCTCCCTATCAACAAAAGAATTTTTATTATTATGTCTTTTTGCCGAACATCCAAATCGAGTATTTAGTTTAGAGCAGCTTTTTGATCGTATATGGGGAGAAGAAAGCTTAGGTGACTATCGAACAGTTATGATTCACATTAGCAATTTGCGTAAGAAAATTGAAGTGAATCCATCGAAGCCGGCCCTCATATTAACTGTCAGAGGATTAGGTTACAAGTTTAGTAGTTAAGAGTGTTTTTGGGCATTCTGTAAAAAACAGCGAACCTCCTCGACTGTCAGGCCAAGTTCCTTTGCTTGCATTAGCAATCGCAGCCATTCTTCAAATTGCCGCTCAGTATCAAGAGTATGCTTACACACTTTTTTCATGTTCTTCCCCCCTGATATGGTTAATGGTATATCTAGATCATAGAACGGAAAGTTAAAGTTTAGTTAAAGTCGTGCTAAAGTTTTCTTTAAACATAGAGGTGAATTTAATTGAATCATCCAATCAAACTACCTGGATTTCAAGTGATTGGCATTGAAACTGAAAATACGAACAGCTTATTTTATAAGGCCTACTCTATTGAAACAGGTAAACGAGTATTAATTAAAGTGGGGAAAAGTACAGACCCGTCCCCCCAACAAACAGCTTCCGCCATCCATGAATTCCATATTAGCCGACAATTGAAATCAGAGTATGTTCTCCGGCCTATCCAAATGATTCAGCATTTGAATACACGTTACTTTATCTATGAATATTTTTCAGGTATTACGTTAGAAGAGCTGCTTAATAATCAGCAGCGAGTTATGATCCGGAACGGCTTGGAAATTGCAAAAAGCTTGGCCACTGCTCTCTTTAGTCTGCATCAGCAGCAACTCATTCATAAAAACGTAAACCCAGAACATTTTCTTCTATCAAAAAATACATATGCCGTTAAAGTAACTGGCTTAAATGATTCTACATCATTGAAACAAGAAAGCTATCCGACGGTGATACGTACGGATGGGATTGGTGGACATTTATCCTATATTTCTCCAGAGCAGACGGGACGAATGAATCGTTCGATTGATTATCGAACCGACTTATACTCTCTTGGAGTCATCTTGTACCGATTATTTACCGGCGTCCTCCCTTTTTCACAAGAAGATCCTGCTCAATTGGTTCATGCTCATCTTGCGAAAATACCGGCCGAACCGTGGACTTTCAGAAAGGACCTTCCTAAACAAATTTCAAATTTAATAATGAAACTAATGGATAAATCTCCAGAAGCGAGATACAAGAGCGCTTGGGGGGTACGTGAAGATTTAAGTAACTGCTTAAGCCAATATTATGCATTCGGAGAGATTAAAACATTTCCACTAGGACAGCACGATGATCTGAATATATTCGTAACAGCCCGGCAGTTGTATGGCCGCCAAGAAGAAATTAAACAAATTCAAGCCATGTTTTCTAAAGTTAGCAGCGGAGAGCTTGGCATCGTCTTTATTCCAGGACCAGCAGGGATCGGAAAGACTGCACTTGTCAATGAAATACAGAAGCCTCTCATTAAGAAAAAAGGCTATTTTATATCGGGGAAATTCGATCAAATGCAAAGACATATTCCCCTTGCGCCAATCATCTCTGCCTTGCAATCATTAATCCGGCAAATTATGACGGAAAGTCCAGCTCAAATTGAGCGATGGAAACAAAAATTGAAAGATGAGCTCCCTATCCATACCGCAGTCATCGCCTCTTTTATTCCTGAACTCAAGTGGCTGATGGGTGAAGAAAACATCATGCAGGAAGATTCATCCATCGATACGCAAGAAAGGTTTTTTTTCATATTTACCAGATTTATCAATATCTTCGCTGCAAAAGACCATCCGCTCGTCATATTTCTTGATGATTTGCAATGGGCTGATATCTGTTCTCTCGAATTGTTAGAATATTTGCTCACTCATGCAAACAGCGGCTATTTAATGATGATCGGTGCCTTTCGCCATAATGAAGTAACTGATCATCATCCGCTACAGAAGACCATTCAGACCCTTAAGAACGAAGCCGTGCCATTTGTTGACATTCCTCTAGAACATCTCTCTAGAGATACGATCTATGATTGGCTGAGCGATTCACTAATGGACAGCGGACGGCATGTGGAAGAACTAGCGCTATTCATGCATCGAATTACACAAGGAAACCCTTTTTACACGAGACAGCTGCTTCAATCCTATTACGAGGATGGTCATATCATTTTACAGCCAAAGAAAGGAAAGTGGGCTGTTCAATATGAAAAGATCACTGAAACCCCGATGAAAGATCATATCATTGACTTTATAGTAGACAGAATCCGCCTGCTTCCCGAGGCAACTCAGCATATATTGAAGCTTGCCTCGTGCATTGGGAGCCCTTTTGATTTGAAGACCTTGTCTATTATTTCACAGAAGCCGTATAAAGAAACAGCTAATGACTTATGGGCAGCATTAGAATCTGGATTAATTCTTCCGAATGATGAGTGGTATAAATGGATTTATCCAGAGGAGGAACAGGGTCTGCTTGAAGAACAGCCTCCTGCTTATACTTTTCTACATGACCGTGTCCAACAGGCTGTTTACTCTACAATGACTGAAGGTGAGCGGGAGCAGACTCATGTAACGATCGGACGGCTGCTTGTGAAATTCTCGCAACGAATTGAAGATCAATTGTTCACTATTGTTAACCATTTGAATAGAAGCCGCAGCCTTTTGACAAGCGAAGAAATTCTTGAACTATCGGAATGGAATGTACAAGCAGGTGAGAAAGCAAGGGCCTCAGCTGCCTTTGTTGATGCCTTGGAATACTTCCAGTCTGCCTACGACCTCACAGGTCCTCTCTGGATAGAACAATATGAGCTTACATTGCGACTCATGAAGGGGCTTGGCGAATGTCAATATGTAACCAGCCGGTTTACAGAGGCTGAAATGACGTTTGACAGCCTTCTTCAGAATTCTCGCTCTCAAGCCGATAAACTTGCTATTTATAACATGAAAATGACCTTCTACACTCATATGCACCGTGTCGAAGAAGCTGTTCAATCCGGGATCGATGGATTGAAATTATTCGGAATCGATTTTTCTAGAAAAACGGCAAAACGGGATATCGTTCGCGAGCTGTTACTCGTAAAACTCGCTCTCTTTCGAACAGGAAAAGAAGAAATTTTAAACCTCCCGAACTTAGTGAATAAAGATAAAATAGACATCTTAAACACAATGATTACGATGAGTGCTCCCGCTTATCTTGTCGATCAAAATCTAGCTATAGTACTCATGCTTAGAGCTTTAAGATTTACATTAAAGCATGGGCTTACCGGTATCAGCACCTTGGTTATCATTAATTATTCGCTTATTCTAAGCGCCGGATTCAGAGATTTTAAAGGCAGCCATCAATTCGGCAGACTTGCTTTATATCTTTCGGAAAAGTCCGGGGATTCAGAGGTCAAGGGCCACGTCCAATTTGTATATGGGAGCTTTGTTAACCATTGGACAGGACCGATCAGTGATAGCCTAAATTACCTTGAACGATCCCAGCGTTATTGTCTTGATGCCGGCAATGTTCATCTCGCCGGGGCTAACAGTTCATTTATCGCGATTATTCTATTGATAAAAGGAACGCCACTTAACGAAGTATTGAAAGGGTTACAGAATCAAATCCAATTTATTAATCAAATTCAATATCCACTATCCAGAGAATTTCTACATGAAGTCAAGGAGTGGGTTGAATTCCTAAATGGCAATAGACCTGATCATTTGTGGAAATTGCAGCCGGTGATGAATGATGAGTCAGCAAAGATTATCTATTACACGATTCGGCTGCAGATGGCTTATTTGTTTAATAAGGGTGAGTATGCGAGGCAGTTATTGGATCTACTTATCCCGATGATTAATAAACGCCTGACACTTATCATCATCCCTGAATATTATTTTTACCATGCCCTTTGGCTGGCTCGTTTTTATGAAGAGGCCGAATCTGTATGGGAAAAGAAAAGAATCTTTCAAACACTAAAGAAACACGTAAACAAGCTGAAACAATGGGCAGACCTCTCCCCACAAAACTATCAGCATAAATATCTGCTGCTGAAAGCTGAAATGCGGCGTTTAACTATGAAGAAAACAAATCATGAGGTTCTTACTTTTTATTCTGACAGCATTCGTTATGCAGAGCAAAATGGCTTCATTCAGGATGCTGCCATTGCTAATGAATGTGCGGGAAGATATTTTGCTGATTTAGGATTTATTGAACTCTTCCATTCATTTATGAGGAACGCTTATCAAGCCTTTCAAAAATGGGGAGCAAAAGCAAAAGCTAGACAGCTGATAAAGGAATCCGATGACTTGACAATCAAGCACATTGAAGATCCTAGACACTCTTCTTTTTTTGATACACACGCTGCGTTGAAAGCCACCCAAAGTATCTCAAAAGAAATCATTCTTGATAAATTATCTGGAAAGTTAATGCAGATTACCATGGAATATGGGGGGGCAGACCGTGGAATTCTTTTATATAGAAAGAACAATCAATTTGTATTAAGCGAGTATAAAAGTCTAGACGAATTGAAACCTGATCTGCTTAAGCATCAGCCAGTCACCGGAACTGGGCTGATTTCTGATAAAATCGTCCAATTTGTAGATATTAGTAAAGAACCAGTTGTTCTTGATCATGCTGCGATGGCAGGAATGTTCACGGATGACCCTTATGTAATGAATAGAAAAACGAAATCACTTCTATGTTTGCCTATTTTAAATAAGGGAAAAGTGACAGGCATTTTATACTTAGAAAATAATAAAGCGTCACATGCCTTCAGTAAAGAAAAAATTCAATTTCTTACCTTTCTCTCAACTCAAGCAGCGATTTCAATTGAAAATGCGTATCTTTATGAACAAATGGAACATACCATTGAGAAGCGTACTGCCGAGTTGCATGAGGTCAACCTCAATCTTGAGAAGCTGAATCAAAGGCTTGAACAGGCAGAGCAATCACGGAAGCATTTCCTCGAAAATATATCCCATGACCTTCGTGCTCCAATCAGCTCGATCAAAGGCTACATAGAGGCTGTATTGGATGGTGTTGCTGCCACTGAGGAGGAAAAGGCTCGTTATTTAACAAAGGGGCTTGAACGAGTACACGATCTTCATTTATTGATCCATGACCTATTTGAGCTTTCTCAATTAGAATCAGGTCAAATGCAGTTCAACATGGATTTTATTTCACTTGATCGATTCATGGATCACTTATATCGTAAATTCGAGTATGAAATCAAGCAGCAGGGCCTCTCCTTCAAGTTAGTGAATCATCTTCAAGATCGTGAGGAAAAAGCGCCTATGATCGAAATGGACATTGAAAAAATTGAACAGGTTTTCACTAATCTCATTATGAATGCCCTCAACTATACTGCATCTGGAGAAATCAGTCTTTCTTTTAAAAAAGAAAGTCATTCCGATCAGGTTCTCATACAGATTCGTGATACAGGAAGCGGTATTCCGCACTCTCAGCTCCCTTACATCTTTGATCGAAATTATACAAGTCAAGGACCATACTCGCAGAAAAAAGGGCACGGACTGGGGCTCTCTATTTGCCGGGAAATCATCACCTATCATAGAGGAGAAATTTGGGCAGAAAGTGTAGAAGGTGTGGGAACAAGTTTTTTCATTACCTTGCCGTTTTTCCAATATGCCGAAGAATTTGTTTATTAGGGAAAACTCTACAGTCTGTCGCTCATCCCTTATAGGAAAATGAGGAATAGTAGAAAATGATTGACAATCGAAGGAAGCGCAAATCTGCTTCCCTCGATTGTTGTGCAAAGATCCAAGACAGTATCAGACTATGGTTTTAACACAACCTTAATACAATTATCTTCCTTGTTATTAAATAGCTGATATCCTTTAGCCGCTTCTTCTAACGGCATAATATGAGTAATGATTTTTGTAGGATCGATATTGCCCTTTTTTATTTTGTCATACAAGTGCGGCATGTAGTGGCGTGCAGGTGCCTGCCCCATCTTTATTGTGATGTTGCGGGCAAAAAAGGGCCCTAATGGGAACATATTATACAGGCCGCCATAAACACCTGTAATTTGCAGCGTTCCGCCTTTTCGTACCGCCTTTGTAGCTATTTGGATGGGACCTAACGTGCCTCCTTGAAGCTTCAGCTTCTGTTCTACCCATTCCAGCGGAGATTTTTTTCCATCCATTCCTACACAATCAATTACAACGTCTGCCCCTCCTTTTGTTAACTCTTTTAAAACTTCACCCATGTCATCGTATTCAGTAAAATCAAATGTTTCTGTCCTATTCATCTTTTGCGAATGCCGAAGCCGGTTTGAAATGTAATCTACTGCAATCACACGTTCTGCTCCTTTGTCCCAGGCAAACTGTTGGGCCATTAATCCGATAGGTCCGCAGCCTAAGACAATGACGGTGTCCCCTTTCTTTACACCGGCATTTTCGACACTCCAGTAGGCAGTAGGAAGCACATCTGATAAAAATAATAAGGACTCATCTTCCAACTCACAATCGTTTGGAATAACAAAAGGCGTATAGTTGCCAAAAGGAACCCGTAAATACTCAGCTTGTCCGCCGGGATAATTGCCGAACTTTTCAGAATATCCGAAGTATCCCCCCGAATCGTAATGGGGATTAGAGTTATCACACTGACTTTCTAAATCATGTTGACAGTATTGACACGTACCGCATGCCACAGTAAATGGAATGACTACACGATCTCCCTTTTTTACACTTGTAACATCTGGGCCTGTTTCTTCCACAATTCCCATTGGTTCATGTCCGATTACATAACCGGCAGGTAAAGGGAAATTTCCTTGATACAAATGCAGATCTGAACCACATATAGCCGTTGAAGTCACTTTTATAATTACATCTTCACGGTCTTGAATCTTTGGTGCTTCCACTTGTTTAACAGCCACTTCATATTTCCCTTGATATGTGACAGCTTTCATGATGTCCTCCTAAATTATGCTTCAAGTACAATGCCGCCTCTTTAATGCATAGTATTATGCTTCACGTCATTTTTTATTTCATTCGTATATTTTGTTTTACACCCATTCTCATCATTACATATTGTATTAAAGTTGGAAGACCTAAAGTTAATCAGCTAAAATTAAATTAGACTATTGTTATGTAATCTTGAAGAATGACCGTTAGGAAAGAGGTGAGAAAAGTTTCTATTTTGCGTTCAATTCGAAAAGTTTATCAGTTTTTTGTAGATACACCTATTAAAGAAGGAACAGTTTTGAACGATCGCTACGAGGTGTTGAATGTTATAGGGAGTGGAAGCTATGGCATTGTTTATCTCTGCAAAGATTTGAAATCACAAGAGAATAAGGTGGTTAAACAGCTTCGTCCAAGTAAACGCCGTAAGAAAAAAGAGGTGGAGTTATTTGAAAGTGAAACCTCCATTCTACTCACATTGAACCATAAAAATATGCCCATGTTATATGAAGTTTTTTCAAATAATGAATATTTTTTTTATGTAATGAGCTTCATCGAAGGAGACAATTTAGAAGATCAAATTTTTTTTAGTGAGAAAACTTTTAACGAGAAAGAGTCTTTACTAATTCTTGATCAACTACTCGAATTAGTCGATTATCTTCATAAAAAAAACATTTATCATCAAGATTTACGTATTCCAAACATTTTATTAAACAATAATGAGCTCTTTTTGATCGATTTTGGTTTATCTAAGCAGAGAATCTTAGTTGACTCATTTCAATCACCATCTAGTTCTTTGCATAACAAACAAGAAGGTATCCTAGAAATGAAACAACAGGACTACTATGATTTAGGAGAAATACTTTTATATTTACTTTATACGACGTACTCTTCCAAAAATAAAAAAGCTCTTCCTTGGACAGAAGAACTTTCTTTAGAAATGGAAACCGTTTATCTGCTGAAAAGACTATTACGACTGAAAGAACCTTATTCAAATATTAGTGAAATCTCAGCTGATCTTCATAATGCACTTAAAGTACAAGAAAATACATGAATGGCTAAGAGGAAGATTAGCTGCTGCTCCAGCCCTTTCGTTTGTAGCGTTTACTTCCACTCATTGGAGATCGTTTGTACCGTCGGCTGCTGCTGCTTCCTCGACGATAATGGCCATATCTTCGCTCGCTGCTGCCTTGGGATAGCTGCTTGATTTGCTTTATTATTTTCTTAAACATTTTATACCCCTTTTCATCTTTTTTTAGAGCTTGTTGTTTTGGTTTATTTTATTAATTAACCCTGATAAAGATACTTTTACTTATTTCATTGCGGCATTACCTCCTTCTTTTTGTATTTAAAATCTTAAAAAATTTGTCTGACTTCTAACTTTGCATGCTTGTTTGAAGGGCTGTTTTATTACTCTCCTTTCATATAACATCGAGTAAATGTTGTCCATTTTCTATCAGCTCCCCCATTAAAATATTAAAAAAACCTTTACCATTTTTGGTAAAGGTTTTTACAATAAATAAAGACCTTTACCTATACTACAGGTAAAGGTCTTGCTAACAACGATAAGTTGCCGACAAAGCCGAGAGTGTAAAACTCCGTAATGACGACTTTGTTGTAAAAGCTACTCCCCTTTAGGAGAACTATTCAACTGTATGTATTAATCATAAATATATCTCTATGGTTTTGTCAAATACATAGTCTTTATAAACAGAGAAAAATGGAAGTAACGGTCTCGTAAGACTTGTATAATAATGAATCGGGGACAATTTAAATAATTAAGATTCAGGGAGATTGATTAAATCAACAAATAGAAGAGCCTGTCTACCATTTAATCACATGTAAACAGGTCCTTCTATCTCGCGTATCATATAGATTATTTAAAAAGCTTTTTACAACCGCTCTCTTTATAAAATATAAGCAGCAAGCGCCCGCTGCACATCAAATATGCTGTCATCTTTTCTAAATTGCTTGGCGATTGGATTTTCCGTTCCTGATATCCAAATTAACAATTCAGCTTCCAGGTCAAACGTGCCTGCTGTTTGTACACTAAAATGGGTAATACTGCGGTATGGAATAGAATGATATTCGATCCTTTTTCCTGTTACTCCTTGCTTATCAATCAGAATGAGCCGTCTATTACTAAACACGATTAAGTCTCTTAAAATTTGAAACGCTTTTTCAATATGTTCTCCGTCGCAAAGAATTTGCTCAAGCGTTTTTTCTACTTTCTCAATATCAGCTTCTGTCGCATTGCCGATTAAGCCATCAAACAATCCCATCGTATCATATCACCCTTTTTTCTTAATATACATCCTCCAAAGCTTTTCTCAGCAGTCCCATACTGCGGTCAAGATCTGTTTTCACTTGCTTTTTATACAGTTTTGCTTTTTCATAGTCAGCAAATTGATAGATCACGACTTCTTTATATTTAGCACCTTCCTGCAGCTTTTTGTGCCTTTTTAAAATGCCGTCATCAATCAGCTCATGAAGAGATCTGTAAATTTCTGAGTGATTCGGTTCGTAACCAAACTGTTTGAACGTTGCTTTTAACTCATCCATTGCCTGCATTCCGTATAGTTTATTTTCTTCCACAAATCGAATCATGAAAAGCTTTAAAAAGGCTCTTTGTTTGATTAAAAACTTTCCCTCTCCCCTTGGCAAAATGCTCACCCCTTTGCCTTCTTAATTGCTTGATTTATTATTCTGATTCTATTTTAACAAATTTCCGTCTGAGAAACCAATAAATAATTGGTTTTGAATTCTGCACATTATGTATTATTTAACAAAAATAAGTTAAAGGCCACCACAAGAGATGTCCTTTAACTTAATAAATAAGGCTGCGTGCGTTGAATGACCTGTTGAATCTCTTCTGCATTTTTCGCGTACATTTCCTTTGTTTTTTTACAATCGGTTGATAAAGCAAAAGACTCCATATCTGCCGCCAGCTTCTTTAAGGTTGCTAGCAGCAAAGGTCTTTCCTGTGGTGTTGGTGTCTGCAGCTGGTCATCATATACGTCAATATATAATTCGCCATATGAATTGACCTGTCCTAAAAACACATTTTCCATCGTTACCCCTGCTGCTTCCAGCTCTTCATTCAGCCATTCTCTCGTTTTGCCGCTCTTAGCAAGCGCTTCGATTAATAATCGGCCATCCATAATGATTGTATGGGGCTCTTTTTCATTGATCGGTACTAGCTGAAGATCGCTTCGTGTTAATGGCCTTTTGTCTTTTTTCAGCAATACGTTTAGACTTCCGTCTTGTTCCAAGATTGCATATTCTACATCTTCAAGAAAGAATACATCCTTTTTTCGCAGCAATGATAACATCTCATCAATGGTGTATTTTTCTTTTTTCAAATTATCTTCGAAAACTTTGCCGTCTTTAATAAACACAGTTCCGCTGCCTTCAACAACTCCTCGGAATGCTTTGCTTTTCATTGCAATATACCCGGCTAAAAGTGGAACCAGCCCCCATACTACAATCGCTACAAACCCATCAAAAACAGAACGTTCTCTAACCATGGAAACTTCAGCAGCTATACTGCCAATAGTGATACCGGCAACATATTCAAAAAAGGATAATTGGGAAATCTGTCTTTTCCCAATTATCTTCGTAATGACAAATAACATAATAAGAAAAGAGAAGGACCGAAGAATAATTTCGAGCCATTGAGCCATTTGTTCGCCCCCTGTTTAAAACCCTTGATATTGCGGTTCTTCGTTTTCCAGTTCAAAAATTCGTTTATCCATTCGTCCAATGACCTCATGTATCGTCAGCATACTTTCGTGAAAAAGCTGCTGGGCTTCTGGATCATTGGACAATAGGGCAAGCTTTGAGAAAACAGCTTCTGCATGCTTTAAGCCAGCTGTACATGTTTTTACATCCGATGCTACTGTCATAGTTTTCTCCTTTTAAGGGTTGTATTCAATCGCTACTGCATGGGCAATGCAGGGAATAGACTCTTGCTGCTGGAAGGAAAGTGGAGACAGCAAAGCTCCGGTTGCCACTAACAAAATTCTTTTTAACTCTCCTCTTTTCATTCGATTTAATAAATGTCCATATCCAACGACGGCTGAACATCCTGCTCCGCTTGCGCCCGCAAATACAGGCTGGCTGTCCCTATAAATCATGAGACCGCAGTCTTGAAATTGACTATCGCTTATTTCAATGCCTCTTTTTTGCAGCAACTCGAACGCAATGTTGCGGCCGACGGAACCTAAGTCGCCTGTGACAATTAAATCATAATAAGACGGGTCCAGTCTTAAAGAAATTAAATGGGCAATAATTGTATCCACTGCAGCTGGTGCCATAGCTCCGCCCATATTAAACGGATCTGTCAGTCCCATATCAATGACTTTTCCAATAGTTGCAGATAAGATGTAAGGACCTTCTCCTTCTTGAGCAACAATCACTGCTCCAGCACCTGTCACCGTCCACTGAGCTGTCGGCGGTTTTTGACCGCCATACTCTGTCGGATATCTAAACTGCTTTTCCACTGCCGCATTATGACTGGATGCGCCCGTTAAAACATAATTTGCCATTTTGCTGTTAATAATTAACGAACTCAGCGCCAATCCTTCCATAGATGTAGAACAGGCACCAAATAACCCGAGATAAGGCACAGCAAGGGAACGGGCAGTGAAACTCGTCGGCGTGATTTGATTGATTAAATCGCCTGCTAAGAAATATTCAATATCCTGTTTTCTCAGCTTTGCTTTTTCAATTGCCCGCATCGTCGCCTGCTCCATTAACTTTCTATGGGCCTTTTCGTAAGTTTCTTCTTCCAGCCATAGATCGCCATGTAATATATCAAAGTCATCTGCCAGCTGTCCGTTGTTTTCAAATGGCCCCCCTACTACCCCAGATGAAATAATAACCGGCTTATTTTCAAATACCCATGTTCGCTGTTTCTCCATACTTTCACCTCCAGCTGCTATATTGGCATCAATTTATAATTTGAATTTTGCACATAGTGTTTTTAATTTACATGTTTTTATATTGAGGTTCTTCGTTTTCCACTTCAGTGATGCGCGGCTGAAGTGTATCAATGATCGTCTGTGTTTGCTGGGCAGCCGTTTGGAACAACTGTTTCGCCTGCTGGTTTTCTGTTGCAAGAGCAAATCCTTCTAAGCTTGCCTGTGCACTTTTTAATCCTGACATCGTTTGCTTTAAATCGCTGATGACTGTCATAAGTAAAGTCCCCCTTCTAACGGATTCTTTTATAGCATGGTTTTTTTAAGAAAAATTATTTTGACAATTTTTTGAGAAAAATTTTAAATGTGGAATTCACTCTATATGCTACAATAATTGTTAAACATCGTTTCATACTACAGGGGGAATTCATCTTGGCGTTTCATTATGCAAAAAGAATGGAGAAGTTCGGCTCATCCATCTTCAGTGAATTAAAATCATTTAAATTACAACAAGAGGCAGAAGGAAAAGAACTTATTGATCTGAGCTTAGGCAGCCCCGATTTGCCGCCGGCTGACATTGTTCGTAATGAACTGGCAGTGCAGGCAGCAGAACCTTTCCAATACGGCTATACGCTGTCGGGGACAAAAGATTTTTATGAAGCAGCTGCTCGTTATTACAAGCGCGTGTACAATGTTTCGTTAGATCCGCAAACAGAATTCGTTCATGCGATGGGGTCTCAAGAAGGTCTTGTTCACTTGCCGCTCGTGTTTGCTGATCCTGGGGATATTGTTCTTGTTACGGATCCCGGTTATCCTGCCTACGAAACCGGATTAGCTGTAGCAGGAGCAGAACCATTTTACATGCCTTTACATAAAGAAAATCGTTTTCTGCCTGATTTAACGGCCATTCCAGTGGAAACAGCTCAAAAAGCGAAACTGATGATTTTAAATTATCCAGGCAATCCAGCAGCCGGCGAAGCTGACGAAGCATTTTTCAAAGAAGTCATCGCATTTGCTAAACAATATGAGATCGCTGTGCTTCACGACGCCGCCTATTCAGAGTTTTACTTTGATGATACGAAACCTCTTAGCTTTTTAGCGGTTCCAGGTGCTAAAGAGATTGGCATCGAAATCAATTCTCTTTCAAAGAGCTTTAGTCTTGCAGGGGCTAGAATCGCTTATATGGCTGGCAATAAAGAAATCATCGCAGCGATTACCCGTTTAAAGTCTAACCTTGATTACGGTGTGTTCGCACCGATTCAGGCAGCTGCTATTGCCGCATTTGATCATGCGGAGGAGATCAGCCGGCATGTCCGATCCACCTTTCAGAAACGACGGGATGCATTGGTTGATGAACTCCATCGCATCGGCTGGAACGTTGCACGGCCATCCGGAGGGATGTTTATATGGGCTGAAATCCCATCGGGCTGGACATCAAAAGAATTTTCTTTCCATTGTATCGAAGAAGCCGGTGTCGTGATGGTCCCTGGTTCAGCTTTTGGTCCTTCTGGGGAAGGCTATGTACGAATTGCCCTCGTTCAGCCAGAAGACACATTGATCAAAGCTGCTCAACAGCTACAATCGATTTTCTCCGATGCTTAAATCAATCAGGAGCTGCCTCTTGTGAGACAGCTCCTAGTTTTATGTCATATGATATTTCTCTTTTATAGAAGACGGCGCCATCTTAATTATTTGTTGAAGCACAAATGTAAAAACAGCGATATCATCCAGCAAGCCGAATACAGTAAAAAAATCAGGAATCATATCAAACGGCAATACAAAATAGCCGATGATTAACCCGATTGAGAGGATTTTATTAAACACAGCTACTTCCTTACTTATAAAAAAGTCTTTTAGAAAGGGGATGAACTTTCTGAAAGTAAAAACAAACTTGATTCTCTTCCACAGCTTCCTCATTTCTTCGCCTCCTTTATTGACTGGATATGAATATATACGGATATTCCTTTCGTTTTGTTTCATTTTATGTCGAAAAAAACAAGGTCGGCTATGCATTTCAAATGAACTTTGGAAAATCGTAAGGCAACCAGTTGCTTTTCCATAATTTCACCCCTAAAGTGATATACAAATAGGATTAAAATTGATATGATAAGTTTCCATAAAATGCAGGGAGGTGGAACCTGTGATCATAAATAAGGCGGATCCATTTAGGATTTATCCGACTGAAAAGCAAGCAGCCTTGTTACAATTCCGCAGTATGCTGGAATATAAAACCGAATGGTATGGAAAGCAAGTAGTTGTCGTGTCCAAGACCTTTGCGAGGAGTCAGCTTTGTTCTTCTTGTGATCATCAGCACAAAGAAGCCAAGAGTCTTGCGTTGCGTGAGTGGGACTGCCCTTCTTACTATACATACCATGACCAGAATATAAACGCATCCGTTAACCTTAAAATTGAAGCAATAAGGTTGTTAAAGTTAAACTTACTGTCGGAGGCGTCAGCCGTTTGCACGACTTAACGGCGGGGGCAAGCCTGCCCGTAACTGGTGGATACACTGCTGTTCACAGGAAATAGAATCGCCCGTTTCAAATAGCTCGTAAAGGCGTTAAGCGGCGGGAAGGTTCAATTAATAAGAGGTATATTTTTTGCCATGATCATACTAAGCAGCTGTTTTGCTGGAAAGGTTGAGAGAGTGTGTAATGAGAGAGTCTGGAAAAATAAAGTCGTTAAAACTGTCGACTTTTCAATTAATTGTCATGCTGTACCTAATCGGTGCCTTGTTTTCTACCGGCTTACTGCTGTTGCCGATTGCTCATAAACCAGGAGTAGAGATTTCCATTATAGATGCTCTATTCGTTGCAGTAAGCGCTCTGAGTGTTACTGGGCTGTCACCAGTTGGAATCGCTGATACATTTAGTACAGCCGGGTATTTTTTCATTCTGTTTATTTTGCAAGTCGGCGGTGTCGGTATTATGACACTCAGTTCGATCATTTGGATTTTGTTCGGAAAGCGAATCGGCATACGTGAGCGCCGGCTGATTATGGCGGACCAGAATAGAACCGATTTATCCGGGCTCGTGAAACTGATGATCGAAATATTTTTATTAATTCTTGGAATTGAAGCAGTCGGTGCGATTATTTTAAGCACATATTTTCTGCAATATTATCCAACCGCCTCTGAGGCCTTTTTACATGGGGTATTTGCATCCATTAGTGCGACAACAAACGGCGGATTTGACATTACGGGCCGCTCATTAATTATTTTCGCCGATGATTATTTTGTGCAATTTATTAATATGATACTGATCGTGCTCGGAGCAATAGGTTTCCCTGTATTAGTAGAGATTAAAGATTACTTAACATACAGAGGACCGATTAAATTTCATTTTTCTTTATTTACCAAATTAACAACGACGGTATATGCCATTCTAGCCGTTCTTGGCACTGTGCTGATTTATTTGCTTGACCGCAATCACTTTTTTGCTGATAAGACATGGCACGAGTCTTTCTTCTATTCCGCTTTTCAATCCATTGCGGCCCGCAGCGCGGGACTCACTTCGATGGATCTGAATGAGTTTTCTAGCGCTACACTGCTCCTTATTTCCACATTGATGTTTATCGGTGCTTCACCGAGCAGTGTAGGAGGCGGACTAAGAACGACTACTTTCGCGATCGCCATCTTAAGTGTCTATTTTTATGCGAGAGGAAAGAATACGATCAAGATTTTCAATAGAGAAGTTCATCCCATTGATGTGCAGCGTGCATTCGTCGTCATTACAACGGGGTTTCTTATCTGGGGCGGCTCCATTATTTTTCTATCCTTTTTAGAACCAGGACTGCCCATTATAAAAATTATATTTGAAGTATCCTCTGCTATTGGAACAACCGGCTCATCACTCGGTATTACGCCAGATATAGGCACGCCAGCTAAACTTTTACTTATTACGTTAATGTTCATCGGAAGAATCGGTGTATTCTCTCTGCTCTTTATCATTCGCGGCAAGGAAATCAAAGACGGGTATCACTTCCCGAAAGAACGGATTTTAATTGGATAGCCTATAAAAGAAGCTGACTGGAAAATTGTTTTTAACAATCGTCCAGTCAGCTTTTCTAGCTTATTTAAACAGACTGCAGCGAAGCCTGAGCAAATTCTACTTCAAATCCCATTTCTTCAATCATTTTGTGATCAGCCGTCGTTTCTTGTCCAGCAGTTGTTAAGTAATCACCGACAAAGATTGAATTAGCTGGATAAAGACCCAAAGGCTGAAGCGAGCCTAAATTCACTTCCCGCCCTCCTGATATACGGATTTCCTTCGTTGGATTCACAAAACGGAAAAGACAGAGCACTTTTAAACAATAACGCGGATTCAATTCATCTGTCCCTTCAAGTGGTGTTCCATCAATTGCATGCAGGAAGTTTACTGGAATGGAGTCAGCATCAAGTGCTTTTAAGCTGCGTGCCATAGAAACGACATCTTCCTTCCTTTCTTTCATTCCAATGATGACACCCGAGCAAGGAGAGATGCCCATTTCTTTCACTGTATTTACGGTCCTCACCCTATCATCGTATGTATGAGTAGTTGTAATCTGTTCGTGATGACTCGCCGACGTATTCAGATTATGATTGTAACGGTCGACTCCCGCTTCTTTCAATTTAACCGCTTGTTCCGGCTTTAGGAGGCCTAGACACGCGCATACTTTCAATTGATACTTCTCTTTAATTTCTTGAACTGCTTCGGCAACGTGTTCAATCTCTTTATTGCTTGGGCCGCGTCCGCTTGCGACGATACAATACGTTCCAGCCTGCAGGTCGTATGCCCGCTTGGCCCCTTGTAAAATAGATTCCTTATCAACCATCTTATATTTTTCAATCGGAGCTGTGGAGCGGATAGACTGTGAACAGTACCCACAGTTTTCCGGACATAGTCCTGATTTAGTATTAATAATCATATTCAGCTTTACTTTATTGCCGTAATAATGCTTTCTCACTTTATAAGCCGCTTGCAAAAGATTTAAAAGCTCTGCATCGGAACTGTTTAATACCGCCAGCGCCTGTTCATTACTTATTTCTTTCCCTTCTAATACTTGATCTGCTACCTTGTCCCAATTTATCATTTGTCTCTCCCCTTCTTCTCTCTTTCTACTGCTCCTCTTTAAGGATAAAAGATAATACATTTTTAAGTCAACTAATTTGAATATAAAGTTAACAAAAAAGATAGAACCGTTTTTTAACCTGTTCCTCCGTTTCGTAAAGAAGAATCTTATTAAATGAAGAAGGATGTATTCATTTGAACTAACAAATCTTTTAAGGTATACTCATTTTAGTTTTTATGCAGCAACAGTTTGGATGGCCGGCTATCGGTCTATAGGGGGAACAATCCATTGAAAAAAACATCTATACTATTATCTTTCCTGCTCGGCTCTATGCTATTTTTGACCGGATGCCAAGCAGCGGAACAGGAAGGGCGCTTTTTCCACGATTATCTCGTCCGGCCTTTTGTAGAGCTGATCCACACGCTTGGAGTATTTCTCGGCAGCTACGGTTTTGCAATCATTGTTCTTACACTTGCTGTCCGCTTAATTTTAATGCCATTAATGCTAAATACGATGAAGAAGCAGCAAATTATGAAAGAAAAGATGGAAGTCGTTAAACCAGAAATGGAGAAAATCCAAAAACGGTTAAAAGAAGCTAAAAACCAAGAAGAGCAGCGGAAAATTCAGCAAGAAATGATGGCTCTTTATCAGCAGCACAACATTAATCCATTAGCAATGGGCTGCCTGCCGATCTTCTTACAAATGCCGATTTGGATGGGGCTGTATTATGCGATTCGTATTTCAGAAGATATTCAGCATGCGAACTTCCTTTGGTTCAAACTAGGTCAGCCTGACATTGCTATGGCACTCATCGCCGGTGTTATGTACTTTATTCAATTCCGAGTATCACTCATGAACATGCCTGAACAGCAAAGACAGCAAATGAAAATCATCGGTCTGCTCTCACCGATCATGATTCTCGTCTTCTCCATATCCACCCCAGCAGCGCTTCCTTTGTATTGGGGAGTGAGCGGACTGTTCCTGATTGGACAAACATGGCTGAGTAAAAAGATTTATCCTTCCAAACAAGTAAGTGAAAGTAAATAAAAAAGCGATCGAGACTTTCTCGACAGCTTGAGGATTGCCGGTGAGGCAATCCTTTTTCTTTTGCAGAGCTAAGTATCATGGTTCGCCAAAGACTCGTTTGTTTAAGATAATCAAACCTTGTTCGTTTACACCCCACCCTTCTTCTCTGTCACAAAAGGATAGCGAGAACAGCTTTTGTACATTGTTTGCTTTTCATTTGACTTTTCTACCTCCTTCCATTAATAGTTAGGATTGAAGATAGACTGCTTGCGCTTCTCATAATCATTTTTATAAATGATGAAACTTTTTGACGGATTATGCGTATTACAAGGAAAATAATAATTGGAGTGGGTATGATGAGAAATCCGTTGCTTTTTACCCTTCGTACGTTAATCAGCATTCCCGTTGCGGTCATTTGCTGGCCGCTCTTTGTCAATCCGATTGGTCTCTCCCCTTTACCGGCAGCGGCAGCAGCGGCTGTCATTGGAGGAATCATTTATTTCGGTATTGGAAAGTATGCGGATGTGCGTTTATATAAAAAATATGGATTAACAAGGAAGGAATATAACTTTATTCTTAAAAATATGAAAGAAGCAAAACAGAAGTTAAACCGGCTGAAAAACGTATTCGTTCGCGTACGCAGTATTAGTTCCCTAAAACAAATGATTGAATTAAACCGTCTCGTACGCCGTATTTTTTCTGTCGTAAAAAAAGAGCCGAAGCGTTTCTATGAAGCGGAATCATTTTTTTATTCACACTTGGATTCTGTCGTTGAGCTGGCCGAAAAATATGCGTTATTAAATTCACAGAAACTAAAAAACTCATCCGTAAAACAATCTCTACTTGAAACAAAAGAAACACTAGATGATTTAACAAAAACATTAGAAAAAGATTTACACAAAGTACTAGCGAAGGATATTGAACATTTAACGTTTGAACTAGATGTGGCCAAGCAGTCATTGAACAAACGCAAGCTGCTGGACATCACGAAGAAGGGAGATAAACACGATTATGACAACAAATAATAATAAACACTCCGGCTCACTGAAGGATTATTCAAGTGATTTTGACGACTTGCTTGCCACTCCGTTTGGAGAGGACTTACTCGCACCATCTCCTGAGGCTTCCCTGCATGAAAAATCAGCTGCAAAAAGACTGATTGATGTGCTTCCCGAAGAACATCAGCTTAAAGCACAAGAGCTGGCTAAACAGATTGATCCGAAAAATCATCAGGCAATTATCAGTTATGGTACAGCTGCCCAGTCAAAGCTTTCAGGCTTTTCCCATTCCATGCTTGATCATGTGCAACAGAAAGACATTGGAACGATTGGAGATATTTTAAACGACTTGATGAAAAAGCTGCAAGAAGTCAATCCAGACGAACTCAACACAGAAAAGAAAAATGTGTTCAGCCGGCTCTTCAATAAAGTGTCCGGCTCCATCCAAGAAATCATGTCTAAATATCAGAAAGTCGGTACGCAAATTGACCGGATTAGTATTAAACTAGATCATTCTAAAAAAATTCTCGTCGAAGATATTCAAATGCTTGAACAATTGTATGAGAAAAATAAAGAGTATTTCCAAGCATTAAATATTTTTATCGCAGCGGGTGAATTGAAATTGGAAGAACTGGAACATGAAACGATCCCTGCTCTCCGTCGAAAAGCAGAGCAGTCAGGCGACCAGATGGACTTTCAAGATGTCAATGATATGGTACAGTTTGCGGATCGTTTAGAAAAAAGACTGCACGATTTAAAGCTAAGCCGCCAAATTACGATCCAAAGCGCCCCTCAAATTCGAATGATCCAAAACATGAATCAGGCGCTCGCTGAAAAAATTCAATCTTCTATTTTAACCGCGATTCCTTTATGGAAAAACCAAGTAGCTATCGCTTTGACTCTCGTTAGACAAAGAAAAGCGATGGAATCACAAAAGCAAGTATCTCAAACGACAAATGAACTGCTGTTAAAAAATGCCGAAATGTTAAAAACAAATACGATTGAAACGGCGAAAGAAAATGAACGGGGACTTGTCGACATCGAAACATTAAAGAAAACACAATCTAATTTAATTTCTACTCTTGAGGAAACTTTGCGCATCCAACAAGAAGGCCGGACGAAACGCAGACAAGCTGAACAAGAATTATCGTCCATGGAGAATGAACTGAAACAAAAGCTGTTAAATCTAAAATGATAGCTTTGTTAAACTCTCCTGTTGATTTCCGCTGCGGGCAGTCCGGGCACCTCCTTACCGCTGTCTCGTTTGCGGAGTTTCTCACCTTTCACGCCAATTAACAGTAGTCATTAATATAACTAAAATGATAAGTACTTCTTCTTTTTTCAAAAAATCTGCATGTTTACATG